>NZ_MQWD01000001.1:3281327-3292506 GCF_002283365.1 Rubrivirga marina
GACGGCGTCGTAGAACTGGCTGTCGCGGAGAACCAGCTTCTGCGCGTCGAAGATGCCCGACGAGTTGCCGCCGAGCTTCTCGTGGGCGACGACGGCGATCTTTTTGAGCTCGCGCTCGCTCCGGGCGACGGCCCGCTCGAACCGTTCGAGCTCCGCCTCGACGTCCTCGACGTCGAGTTCTTCGGGCCGGGCCTGGTACGCCCCCGCGGCGAACAGGTACGCGGGGCCGACGGCCACGCCGGGCGCCACGCCGATCCCCTCGACCCGGATCTCGGGCCGGACGGCGTCGGGCGGGGTCGGGGCGTCGGGCACAGGAGAAGGAGGGATGGGATGGGAGATGGACCCGTGGGGCTAGATGGGCTCGCCGAAGCCGCGCTCGAACAAGGCCTCCATGGCGTCGGCGGCCTCGCCCTCGTCGGAGCCCTCGAACAGGAGGTCGAGCGTGGCACCCTGCTCGGCCGCCAGCGTCATGACGCCGATGATGCTCTTCCCGTTGATCTCGTACCCGTCCTTCCGGATGAAGAACTCGGCGTCGAACCGGGCGGCCTCGCGGACGATCATCGACGCCGGGCGCGTGTGGACGCCGGCTTTGTTGCGGACCGTGACCTGACGGGTGATCATGAGGCTAGAGCGTGCGGGTGGCGAGGCCGAGGGCGAGGGCGCGGAGCGCGTCGGCGGCCGGGCCCGGGGGGAGCGCGTCGAGGGCGGCTCGGCCCGCCTCGGTGTGGCGGGCGACGGCGTGGGCCGCCGAATCGAGTACGCCGAGCGCGGCGAGCCGTTCGCGGACGGCCGGCACGCGGTCGGGGTCCAGACCGCCGTCGAGGACCGGGCCGAGCCAGTCGGCGTCCTCCGCCTCGGCGCGCTCGCGGGCGGTGAGCACGAGGAACGTCCGCTTGCCCTCGACGAGGTCGCCGCCGACCGGCTTGCCCCACGTCGCGGGGTCGGCGGTGAGGTCGAGGAGGTCATCCTGGATCTGGAACGCGCGGCCGAGGGGCACGCCCGCCTCGGCGAGCGCGCCGACCGCCTCGGCATCCGCCCCGCCGACGAGCGCACCGACCTCGAGCGCGTGCGCCAGCAGCGCCCCCGTCTTCCGGTCGATCATGGCGAGGTACTCGTCGACCGTCACGTCGCGCCGCGCCTCAAACGCCATGTCGAGCGTCTGGCCCTCGCACAGCCGCGCGACGGTCCGGTAGTGCGCCTCGGCGAGCGCGGCGGGGTCGGGTCCCTCCGCGCCGACGACGAGGCGGGCGGCGAGGCCCATCATCAGGTCGCCGGCGAGGATGGCCGTGGGCTCGTCCCAGCGCTCGTGGACCGTCGGCCGGCCGCGGCGGGTCGACGCGTGGTCCATGATGTCGTCGTGGACGAGCGTGAAGTTGTGGAACACCTCGACGCCAAGCGCGGCCGGCAGCGCGCGATCGCGGGCGTCCGCTCCCCCGAACGCCTCGGCCGCGAGAAGCACGAGCGCCGGCCGGATCCGCTTGCCGCCGCCGTCGAGAACGTAGCGGACCGGACCGTAGAGTCCGGCTGGCTCGTCCGGCAGGTCGAGCGCCGCGAGGGCGGCGTCGACCTCCGTAGCGATGGAGGCGAGCGTGGGGGCCGAGGTCACGTCCACTTAGACGCCCGCGAGGCCGTGGTCTTCCGCCAGCACGTCGGTGATCCGCTCCTGAACCGCGTCGAGCGAGCCGGTCCCGTCGATCTCGAAGTAGCGGACGTGCTCACGGAGGTGCGCCTCGACCGGCGCCGTCTCCTCGTGGTAGACCTCCAGCCGATGGCGGATCGCGGCGGGCTGGTCGTCGGTCCGGTGGACGAGCGTGTCGGGGTCGACGCCCTCGGGCGGCGGGTTGAAGTCGAGGTGGTAGATCGCGCCCGTCTCGGGGTCGGTGCGGCGTCGCGAGAGACGCTGGACGACGTCCTCGTCGGGCACGTCGAGACTGACGACGGCGTCGAGCGGGGCCTCGTGCTCCGCCAGATGGTCGAGCAACCACTCCGCCTGTGGGACGGTCCGCGGGAAGCCGTCGAGCACGAACGAGCCGTAATCGATCTGCGCGAGCCGCTCGGCGACGATGCCGTTGGTCACGTCGTCCGGGACGAGCTCGCCGGCCTCGAGGAGGCTCGTCACGCGGAGCCCGAGCGGCGTCCGCTCGCGGATGGCGGCGCGGAAAAGGTCGCCGGTCGAGAGGTGGGTCAGGTCGTGGTCGTGGGCGAGGCGCTTGGCCTGCGTCCCCTTGCCGGCCCCGGGCGGGCCGAAGAGTGCGAGTCGCATCGAAAAGCGTAGGAGAGGACCCGAAGATAACGGGGGGGCCGATGCGTCGCGGCCCAGGCCGGCCCGGTCAGTCCTCGTCGGAGAGCGCGTCGAAGGCCCCCTCGTGGCCCGTATACTTCCGGATGGCCGAGTCCATGAGCGACTTAGCCGCGATCGCGACGGCCGACTTGACGGCCACATCGATGGCTTCGCGGAACGACGACCGCGCCTGCACGGCCGCCGCCTGCGCATCACCGTACACGACGGGCATCGTGTCCATGGCGTCGCGGAGCGCGTCCTCGACGTCCGCGCCGCGGGCCGCGCGGTGGGCCGCGTCCTCGAGCGCGACGCCGAGGCGGGCGCGGATGAAGTCGATGTCGTCGTCGGCGACGGGCCGGCGCTTCCGTCGCGCGCGCACGCCGAGCAGCACGCCGACGAGCGCCCCGACGCCGGCCGCGGCGAGGGTCGCGAGCTCCGGCCGCTGGCGGATCCGGTCCATCAACGGCCGGCCGCCGACGTTGACGTCGTCGAACGCCGTGGACGCCTCGTGCTTCAGCGCGTCGAGGTGATACCGCATGTCGCGCTCGCGGGCAACCAGGCGGAGCTTGATCTCCTCGGCCGAGAGGTGGACCGTGTTGACGTTCGGCTCGCCGGTCGCCGGAAGCGACCGGGGGCCAGTCTCCAAGGCTTTGGCGGGCGAGTTGGGTCCGGGTGCGGGCATGGGCTAAACGGCAGCGTTGCGGGCGGAGGCGGCTTGGGATTCGCGGAGCGCGGCGGGGTCCCGGATCCGGTCGCCCTGATCCCTCTTCTTGGCCTCGACCGCGATCGCCTGGGCCTCGCGGACCTTCCGCATCCCGAGCCAGCCGAGCACGACGGCCGCGACGACCAGCAGAAGCGTGAGGATCGCGAACCCGCCCCAGACACTCCCGATGAGAGCGCCGATGCCGAGGGCGATGGTCACGAGCAGGAAGAACAGAGCGGTCAGCGCGAGGACCGCGGCGGGGATAAGCAGGTTCGCCGCGTCGAGGTAGTGCTCCAGACGCTCGATCTTGGCCTGGACGCCCTCGATCTGGCGCTTGACGAGGTCGACCCGGAGCTCCGTCCACTCGCGGAGGTCGGCGGAGAGCGCGGCGAGGTGGCCGGTCACGCGCTCCATCTTCGACTGGTGCGGGGGCAGCATCCGCGACTCCGACACCGGGCGGGCCCCCGGCTCGAGCGTCGGGGACGGGTGCTCGATGCGCGCGGGCAGCATCGACGGGGTCCCGACCGGAGGCGGGTCAGGGGGGAGCGGGGTGGTCGGGGGCGGGACGGCCGGCGGGGGCGGACGGTCCATCAAGAGGGGCGAGGCGAGGAGCGGAGCACGGAGAGGGACGGGGCGTACACGCCACCCCCACCTCAGGTTGCCGCGTTCCCATGACGATCTCCGCTCGCCCCACCCCCAATCCAAACAGTCTGAAGTTCGAGGTCAAAGGGGCGACGCTCCTCGACGGGGGGCTCGAGGCGTTCCACTCGGCCACCGAGGCCGACGGGCACGCCCTCGCTTCCGAGCTCTTCTCCCTCCGAGGCGTCGAGTCGCTCCTCATCGTCCCGGACTTCGTGACGGTCACGAAGCACCCCGCCGCCGACTGGGACCTGCTGGCCGACGGCGTCGAGCAGGTCCTCCGCGAGCACCTGTCGGAAAACTGAGCCGGCTACCCCTCGGCCGCTTCGGTCGCGACGGGAGCCGACCGGCGGATGAGGTCGGCCGCGCGCTCAGCGATCATGAGCGTCGGCGCGTTGGTGTTGCCGTTCGGGATGGAGGGCATGACAGACGCGTCGACGACGCGGAGGCCATCGACGCCGCGGACCCGGAGGTCGAGATCGACGACCGAATCCTCGTCCGCCCCCATCCGGCAGGTGCCGACGGGGTGGTACAGCGTCTCGCACGTCTGGCGGACGTAGCGCTCGACGTCGGCGCGGGCGAACGACGCCAGGCCGGGCGTGGCGAGGGCGCCGCGGTAGCGGTCGAACGGGGCCGCCTCGGCGATCTCGCGGGCCCGCTCGACGCCCGCCACGAGCACGTCGAGGTCGGCGGACTCGGCCAGGGATGCCGGGTCAATCGCGGGGTGCTCCGTCGGATCCGCACTGCGCAGCCACAGCCGGCCGCGGCTCGACGTCCCGACGAGCGTGGGGCCGATCGAGAACCCGTGCTCCGTCGGCGGCTCCAGCCCGTGGTTCTGGAACATCGCCGGCGCGACGTGGAACTGGAGGTTGGGGACGCCGCCCGTGCCCGAGGTATCGAGGAAGGCGCCGGCCTCCGCGATGTTCGAGGTCAGCATCCCGCGCCGCGTCACGAGGTAGCGGAGTGCGCTCACGATCCCGTCGGCGTTGACGAGCGAGATCGCCTCGCGGAGTTCGTAGTGGAGCCCGACGATGAGGTGGTCCTGGAGGTTCTCCCCCACCCCCGGCCGGTCCGCGACGACGTCGATCCCGAGGCGGGCGAGGTCGTCGGCCGCGCCGATGCCGGACAGCATCAGGAGTTGGGGCGAGTTGATGGCGCCACCGCAGACGACCACCTCGCGCTCAGCGCGAATCGTCTCGACCTGGCCGTCGACCTCGGCCTCGACGCCCACGGCCCGGCCGGCCTCGATCACGATCCGGCGCACGAGGGCGCCCGTCCGCACCCTCAGGTTTTCTCGCTTGAGCGCGGGTTTCAGGAACGCCGAGGCGGCCGACACGCGACGTCCGCGGTGTTGGGTGAGTTGGTAGAGCCCCGCCCCCGTCTGCTCGGCCCCGTTGAAGTCGTCCGTCCGCCCCACGCCGACAGCCTCTGCCGCCTCGACGAACGCCTCGCTGATCGGGCTCGGGTCCGACGGGTCCTCGACACGGAGCGGCCCGTCGACACCGTGGTAGGCCGAGGCGCCGCGCGCGTTGTCTTCGCTCCGCTTGAAATAAGGGAGCACGTCGGCGTAGCCCCACCCCTCGCAGCCCCCGGCGGCCCATCCGTCGTAGTCCGCGTGGTGACCGCGGATGTAGATCATCGCGTTGATCGAGGACGACCCGCCGAGGACCTTGCCGCGGGGCCAATAGAGCGACCGACCGGCGGCCCCCGGCTGCGGCTCCGTGTGGTAGTTCCAGTCGGCCTCGGTCTGGAAGAGGCGCGAGAACGTGGCCGGGATGTGGATCTCCGGCCGGGAGTCGCCCTGCCCCGCTTCGAGGAGCAGGACGCGGACGTCGGGGTCTTCGCTGAGGCGCGCGGCCAGCACGCAGCCGGCCGATCCGCCTCCCACGATCAGGTAATCAGTCATGGTATCGTTGACGCAGTGCGGCAACGTACCGCCGCAGGGCGGCAGCGACAACTTGGGCCGGAAGCGCTTTCCTATGCAGCGACGGGCCAGCCGTCGGGCCCCTCGAGACGGACGGCGAGGTCGCCCCGCAGAAGAGCCTCGAGATCGCGCCCCACGAACTCGTACCGCCAGCCCGGGAAAGCAGCCGGGACGGCATCGGGCCCGGCCTCCACGAGGTCGGTGAGGTCCGACTTCGTGGCGACGAGGAGCGAGTCGACCTCCTCCCGTTCGCAGCGGCCCGCCAGGAACCCCTGCGCAATGAGGAGACGGGCGGCACGACGGTGGTCGTCGGGCCCTGGCCGGCCACGGCGCTCGACGCGCTCCGGCTCGGCCGCGGCGCCTTCCTCGACGGCATCGAGGAGGCCCTGGGCGTACCGGCCTACCTGGCGGTCGGTGAGCTTGATCTTGCGGAGGTCGTCCTCCGACTCGGGCATCCGCTCGGCGATCTTGGCGAGGAGGTCGTCGGGGAGGACCATGCGACGTGTCCGGTCGAGGCGGCGGGCCTCGCCCTCGCGCCACGCGGCGACGGTCCGAAGGACGGCGCGCTGACGGCCTGAGAGCCGGCCGATGCCACGCACCTTCAGCCGATCGACGGCGTCGTTGACGTCGGCCTCGGTGTAGAGCTCGGGGTCGTCGTAGCGCTCCATCTCGGAGGCGATCCACGGCGTCCGGTCGCGGGCCTCGGCCTCGTCGCGGAGCTTGTCGTAGACGTCGAGGAGGTACCGGACGTCGTCCTCGGCGTAGGCCGCCTGGTTGTCGGAGAGCGGCCGCTGGAGCCAGTTCGAGCGCGTCTGCCCCTTGTCGAGGCGGACGCCCGTGGCCCACTCCACGAGGTCTTGGAGCGACGCCGTCGCCGTCTGGCCGACGAGCCCGGCCGCGCGCTGCGTGTCGTAGGCGTTGACCGGCTGCACGTCCGTCGCGCGAGCGAGGATCTGGAGGTCCTGCGCCGCGTCGTGGAGCACCTTCACCGTTCCCGGATCCGCGAGGAGCTCCCCGAGCGGGCCGAGTCGGCCGTCCAGAGCGACGGTGTCGATAAGGTGGACGTCGTCGCCACCGAGGCCGACCTGGACGAGGCCCAGGGCCGGGTAGTAGCTCCGCTCCCAAACGAACTCGGTGTCGAGGGCGACGGCGTCATGCCCTTGCGCGCGGTCGCAGAGCGAGCGGAGCGCGTCGGGCGTGTCGATCAGCTTACTCACTCGCCTCCCCGCTTGATGGTGCACCCGAAGGCCTGCGTCCGCTGGACCTCGATGGCGAGGCCCGCGACGCTCTGGTCCATGGCCTGCGCGAGGTACGGCACGCGGACGCGGTCCGGCGAGGTCGGGCTGTCGTCGATGGTGCCGTCGTAGCGGAGCACGCCGGAGCCGTTGAAAAAGAAGGCGTGCGGGGCGTTCTCGACACCGAACGCAGCGGCCAACTGGCCGCTGGGGTCGGCGATGTAGGGGACGGCGAGGCCAGCGCTGGTGGCCGTCTCGCGCGAGGCCGCGGCCGTCTCGCGCTCGTTCTGCACTGGGTCGTTGGCGTTGACGAGCACGAACCCGAACCCGGCCGGCGTGTACCGGGCGACGAGGTCGGCCAGGCGCGGGGCGTAACGGTCGGTCCAGGGACAGGCGTTGCTCCAGAACACGACGACGAGGCCGGCGTCGCCCGAGGCGGCGGTGAGCGACGTCTGTGAGCCGTCGGCCGCAGTAAACGACTGGTCGGCGAGCGGGACGGCGTCGCCGTAGCCGAGCGGCTGGGCGGTGGCGCCGGCCGCCACGAAGAGGACGAGCGAAAGGAATCGGAGCATCAAGAGGTGGGGTCAGCAGAGCGGCCGGTCTCGCCGGAGCGGACGGCGGCCACGGAGGCGGAGAGTTCGTCGTAGGACATCATCCCGACGTGCGTGTCCTGCACGATCCCGTCGCCGTCGAGGACCATCGTAATCGGCAGGGCGCCGCCGACGAACGGGTTGAGCTGGGACGTCACGTCGCCCTGGCCCGTGTAGAGGTACGAGGGGTCGTCGACCTCGTGCTCGGCGAGGAACGCGCGGACGGCTGGGAGATCGGCGGACTGGTCGAGCGAAACGAACCGGACATGGACGCCCTCCTCGGCCATCTCGCGATCGAAGCGGATGAACTCCGGAAACTCCTGTCGGCACGGGCCGCACCACGTCGCCCAGAAGTTGAGGACGACGACCTCGGCGTCGAGGCCGTCGAGGTCGTCGACGAGCGCCTCGGCGCTGGCGACCTCGACCAGCGGGAGGTCCGCGCCGGGCCCGGCCTCGGTGTTGGCCGCCCGGGCCGTTTCGTGAGCGGGGTCGGAGGCGCAACCAACGACGACCACGGCGAGCAGGACGAGAAGAGAGCGCATGAGTCTTGAGCAGGTCGACGGCACAACGCGCGTCGGCGCGGCGAAGTGCCGCTAGGGCGCCGGGATTCGCTCGATGGGCACACGGCCCTCGGCGAGACCGTCCGCCAACAGGCCCCACGCGACGAGCCCGTCGTCCGACCGCGGCTCGAGGAGCATCACGACGAGGCGCCCGAGCGGCTGGTCGACCGGCACGACGAGTGCCGCCTCCCCGGATGCGTCGGCCGGCGCGGGCTCCCACGCGCCGAACACCTCTTGCATCCGGACGTCTTGGAACGCTCGCTCGGCCGTCCGCACGCTGTCGACGCGGAACGCCTCCCGGTCGCTGCGGGGCACGGCGGCCCGACGGTACGCGACGCCGTGGGCGTCGAGGAGGTCGGCCACGCGCTCCTGAACGGGGCCGCGGACGACGTACATCGCCGGGGCCGTGACGGTCTCCGACGGCGCGAACCGGACGTACGCCGGCATCCGCTCAGGCTCTCGGACATCGCGGCGCTGGTACATCGGGTCGCCCGTGACCGGGTGCGCCACGGTGTCGACCTCCCCTAGCAAGATGTCGACCGGCTGCGGCAGCGCCTCCCAGGTCGCGCGGATGGCCACGGTCTCCCCCATCACCCGCTCCCCGTCCGCCTCGGCGACGCGCTGGCGGACGTGCGACGCCTCCGCCCAGGCCCGGTCGAGGACCTCCTCCACGAACCGACGCGAGACGGCGACGCGCTCGCGGTACGGCGCGTAGCTGTAGGCCTCCGAGAGGATCCCGTACCGGCCACGCACGCCGACGTAGTTCGACGAGTACCGCGGCTGCGGGCTGTAGGAGTACCACCCCCGTGGCGCCGTGGCCTCCTCGCCGAAGGCCCCCGGGACGTTGCCGTAGTGGTAGATCGCGAAGTCGTCCGACGCGAGGACCGAATCCGTGATTGCCGGGAGCCAGCGGTCCCACAAGTCGGCGTCGATGCCCCGGGGCGTGTTGGGCGACAGGCCCGGCGCGTACGTGAGGTGGTACCCCATGAACGTCCCGTTCGTCGTGTGGAGGTCGACCACGACGTGCGGGTCCGCGTCGCGGATCAGGCCGACGAGCGCACGCGCCTCGGGCGAGGCCAGCTTGACGAAGTCGCGGTTCAGGTCGAGCCCCTGCGCGTTGGTCCGCGTTCCCACCCCATCGACCGGACCGAGCTGGTAGGGGCGATGGTCGTAGCCGGCGCGCTCGTTCCCGTCGGCGTTGTAGATCGGCGCGATCATCACGACGAGCGAGTCGGCCCACTCACGGTGGGCTCCGCCCGCCACGTCGCGGAGCAGTTCGAGCATGGCGTCCTTCCCCGCGACCTCCCCCGCGTGGATGTTGGCGAAGACGAGCACGCGCGCCTTGCCGGTCTGACAGATCGCGCCGGGCGTCGCGTCGGGCGCACCCCAGACGACGAACGGGAGCGCCCGCCCCTCGACCGTCTCCCCGAACGTGCCGAGGCGGACCCCGTCGGCCTCGGCGGCGACCCGGCCGAGGACAGCGCGGACCTCGTCGTAGGTCGACGTGCAGCGGTAGTCGCAGGCCTCGGCGGGCGTCTGCCACACGGCAGCGGACGAGCCGGCGGTCGGGGCGGAGGTGCTGCAACCGGCCGCGGCGACGGCCAGCGCGGCGATCCAGAGTCGGGTCACGAGGTGGGGTCGATGTCGGGATCCGTGGCGGCGAGCCGTCGGACCATCCAGCGGTTCAGCCCATACAGCACGGCGAGGGCGATGCTCCACTGAACGAGGCACGACATGGCGCTGTAGGGCTCGAGCGGGTCCCACCAGCGGCTCGTGAAGCTGGCCGTCGTGGCGAGGTAGAGCCACCAGCCGAGCAGGACGATGGCCTGAAGCGGAATCGCGTAGCGGATCCACCCGACCCAGATCTTCGGGATGCCCCAGTCGGACGGCGTCGCGACTTCCTCTCGAAGCGCCTCGGCCCCGTGGCGAATCACGGCGAGCGCGATGAACGCGCCAGACAGCATCAGCGCGACGCCCCACACGAAGTCCTGGTTGCCGAACACGTTGTCCGACAGCGCGCTGGGCACACCCACAAGGAACGCGACCACGCCGACGCCGAGGACGGCCTTGGGGCGCGGCGCACCCAGGTCCACGACGACGCGCGTCGACAGCTCGATCATCGAGATCAGGCTCGACAGCGCGGCGAACGTGAGGGCCAGGAAGAACAGGACTGCGAGCGGCGCGCCGAGCGGCATCTCGGAAAAGAGGGCCGGCATCCAGATGAACGTGAGCCCGGTCCCCCGCTCGCCGCTGGTCCGCATCACCTCCAGGACCTCCGGCTGCGTCATCTGCGGTCCAAGGACCGCGAACGCGATGCCGAAGATCATCGTCCCGGCCAGCAGCGACACCGTGTTGTTGCCGACCCCTGTGATGACGGCGTTCCGCACGACGCCGTCCTCCTTCCGCATGTAGGCGGCGTAGGTCAGGATGAGCCCCCAGCCCGCGCCGGTGTCCCAGGCGTTCTGGGTGAGGGCCTCCAACCACGTCGAGGCCGAGCCGAGCGTCGCCCAGTCCGGCGTGAAGAGGTAGGCGATGCCGGCGCCCGCCCCCGGCAGCGTCACCGCTCGGACGACGGCGAGGACGACGATCACGAGGAGCGTCGGGACGAGAATCTTGTTGGCCTTCTCGATGGTCGAGACGCCGCCGCGGACGGCCAGCACGCCCAGCCCCATCATCAGAGCGTGGAGGACGATGGGCCACGGCGAGGCCTGGAAGGCGTCCCACGCCGCGAGCGAGGCGTCACTCGTAACCGGCAGCCCGGAGAGCGTCGAGGTGGTGACGTAGTACGCGCACCACCCCGCCACGACGCTGTAGTAGCACATGATGGCCGCGGCGACGAACGCGACGAAGGCCCCGAGCCACGCCACCTTCCCGCCCGCCAGCTTCGCGAACGTTCCCACCACGCCCATCCGCCCGCGCTGTCCGAGCGCGTACTCCGCGATGATGAGCGGAATGCTCCAGGCGACCAGGAAGACGAGCCAGGCGACGAGGAACGCGCCGGCGCCGTCGTCACCGGCATTCGACGCGGCGATCCGTGGGAACCGCCAGATGTTGCCCGTGCCGACGGCGATCCCGAGCACGCTCAGTATGAGGCCCCAACGGGACGTAAAGCGGTCGGCGGACGAGGCGTCGGCGGGCGGGTCGGACATGCGGGGGGGCTAGGGACGGCCGAGCCCCGTCCACCCGGGCGGGCTCGAAGGCCCGGCGTCCTCGAACGGGTCGCGCGCGGGCGAGGGGCGGTGGGCGT
>NZ_MQWD01000001.1:3292515-3326732 GCF_002283365.1 Rubrivirga marina
GAGGGAAAACACGGGGGCTCCGTTGGACGCCGGGGGAACGGTCGCCGGCGGGCTCGCAGGCGGGGACGCCGGCATCGACGCGACGGGCTCCGCCTCGGGGGCCGTCTGGGGTGGGCTCGGCGTCGGCGCCGAGGCGGCCGGAGCCGGACGACCGCCGGCGGCGCCCTCCACCGGCGGGGCCGGCCCGGCCTCCGTCGACGGGGCCTCCGGGACCGGGACGTCGCCGAACACGTAGCCGGCGATCTCCTCCGCCGCCGCCATGTAGTCGACGGCCCCGCGCGTCGTGTGGCGCGCGTCGAAGACCGTCCGCCCGTCGCGGCTGGCCACTGCAAGCGACGACGACGTCCGGATGGCCGTCGAGAGGACGGCCTCGCCATACTTGGCGCGGAGGTACTCGGCGTAGCGCGCGTGCCGGTTGAGCCGCGCGTCGACCTGGGTGAGGAGGAACCGGGGCGTGGCGAGCGCCGGGTTCAGCTTGTCCTGGACGAGGCCGGCCGTCTGCCACGTCTGCTCGGCCCCCACGACCGGTTGGTACTCCGGCGTCACCGGGACCACGACGTGGTCGCTGGCGACGAGGGCGTTCATCGTGTAGACCGACAGCGCGGCGGCCGTGTCGACCAGGATGAGGTCGTAGTCGTGTCCGGCGCGGACCGTCTCGCGCAGCCACAGGACGTCGGTCGGGCGCGTCAGGCGGCGGAGCGCCTTCGTGAGCGCCATCGATGAGCCGACGAGGTCGAACCCGCTCACCGAGTGGACCGGGAACGTGCGGAGGTCGGCGGTGGCGTCGAGGAGGCCGAGCGCCGAGTGCTCCGGCTCGGGGTCGGGCGCGCCGAGCATGCGCGTGAGGAACCCCTGGGGGTCGAGGTCGACGACGAGCACGCGTCGTCCCTGGCGGCCGAGGGCGGCGGCCAGGTGGATCGACGACGTGGTCTTGCCGGTACCCCCTTTGTGGTTGCAGACAGTGAGAACGGGCACGGTGAGCCGGGCGGGCGAGAATCGGGAAGATAGGCCGGTCCCCGACTCCGGACCGGAGGCGGGCGACGCGGTCCCGAAGCGTTTAAGGGCCGGGGGAACCCTCCGATACCGGAGCGGCCACCACCTCGGCCCGATGGTTCCCCGCAAGCGCCCGCAGCCGCCCCCCTTGAGCACCTTCGGGTGGTCCCTGACCGGCGCGCTGCTCCTCGCCCTCAGCCTCCCCCCCCTCGGGGTCTACCCGCTCGCGTGGATCGGTCTCGTCCCGCTCATCGCACGCTGGGCCCACCGTCGGCCGAGCGTCGACTACATCCGGGAGCTCTACGCCCTGCTCCTGACCACGAGTTGCTGCGTCGGGTTCTGGCTCCTCTTCAACCCGGACGCCCAGACGGCGGCCCTTGGGGGCGTGAGCCTCTTCATCGTCCCGCTCCCGCTCGTGGCGGCGTTCGGGCTCGCGAACCTCGTCAAGGAGCGCCTCGGGATCTTCCCCGGCCTCGCGTCACTCGCGTTCAACGTGGTCGCGGCTGAGTTCCTGACCCTGTCGATGGGCATCTCCGTGCCGTGGCTGCTCCTCGGGCACACCCAGGCCGACGCCGTCGAGTTCATCCAGATGGCCGACGTCGGCGGCGTCCTCTTGCTCAGCCTCTGGGTCCTCCTCCTCAACGGGACCGCGTTCCTCGCCCTCCCGCGGTCGGGCCAGCCCGGCGAGCGCTACGGCGAGCGCGGCGCCTCGATGGCGGTCTTCACGGCCCTCGTCGCCCTGCCCGTGGCCTACGGGAGCGTCCGGACGGCCCAGGCCGACGTGCCCGCGGGCTTCACCACCGTCGGCATCGTGCAGCCCGGCGTGGCGCCCGGGACCTGGGACCGGCAGACCGCCACGGTCAAGGTCGATCACCTCGCGAGCCTCTCTGACGACATACTCGCCCCCGCCCTCCCCGTCGGCGACTCCACGGCTCCTGCCATCGCACCGACGCCGCCGGTGGGCCTCCTGATCTGGCCGCAGATGTCGCTCCCGTTCATGGGAACCGACCAGGGAGAACGGCAGCTCTACGACCGGCTCCAGCGGTGGGCCGGCGCCCGAGGCGTCTCGCTCCTCGCGGGCGCGCAGACGGCAGGCGACGGCGTCGAACGCGGCCGGCGCGCCCCCAAGCCCGGCGACCTCGCCAACTCGGCCATCCTGATCCGCCCCGGCAAGCCGATGGTGCGCTACGACCAGATGCGGTCGGTCCCGTTCGCCGACGCCAAGTCGGCCGCCGGCACCGACCGCGTGCTGTTCCAGGCCGACGGCGCCGAGATCGCGACGACGGTCGGGTTCGAGTCCATCTTCGGCGACCACGTCCGCCAGTTCACCGCCGACGGCGCCGACCTCATCGTGGTCCTCTCGCGGAACGACCTCTGGGGGCGCTCGGCAGGGCTCTACCAGCACCTCCAGTTCACGCGGCTCCGGGCCATCGAGTCGCGCCGCGCCGTCGTGCTCTCGACCGTGAGCGGGATCTCGGCCCTGATCCACCCGACGGGCGAGATCGAAGAGATCGCCGGCTGGATGGACCAGGACGTGGAGCCGATCCAGGTCCCGACCTACCGGGGTTCGACGTACTACGTCCGCCACGGCGACTGGCTCGGCCGATGGGCTCTCGTGTTGGGGCTGATCTACAACCTCGGCGCGATCGGGCTGACGATCTTCGCCCCGGAGCTCGTCGGGATCCGGAAGCCGGGCACCCGGCCCGCCGCCCGCCCGGCGTACTAGGCGAGCGATCTTGGGGCGACCCCGCGTGCCCATGATCGCCCTCGCCTGCCCGCTCGTCCTCGCGTCCGCCTCGCCGCGGCGCCGCGACCTCCTCGCCCGCCTCGGGCTCACGTTCGGCGTCCGCCCCACCGACGCCGACGAGACGTGGCCGGAGGGCCTCGACCCGGGCCCCGCCGCCGCCGAGGTCGCCCTCCGCAAGGCCCGCGCCCTCCCGCCCGACGGCGCGCTCGTCCTGGCCGCCGACACCGTCGTGGTCCTCGACGGCGAGGTCCTCGGCAAGCCCGCCGACGACGCCGAGGCGGCCCGGACCCTCCGCCGGCTCGCCGGGCGCACGCACACGGTCGCGACCGGGATCGCGCTTCGGCTCGGGGGACGGGAGACGACGGCGTTCGAACGCACCCACGTCACGTTCGCGGACCTGACGGACGACGAGATCGCGGCCTACGTCGCGACGGGCTCGCCGCGCGACAAGGCGGGCTCGTATGGGATCCAGGACGACCTGGGGGCCGTGTTCGTGGAGCGGATCGACGGCGACTACTTCAACGTTGTCGGCCTCCCGCTGCGCCGGCTCTACGCCACGCTGCGCGCCTTCGTCCCCGACCTCGTCTCGCTCGCCTGACCATGCGCCTCGCCCTCACGCTGCTGCTCGCGGCCCTCACCGCCGGCTGCTCCGACTCCGCTCCCGAGGCGGACCCGGCGCCCTCCGACACGACGACGGTCCTCACCCCGCCCGACGACGCGGGCCGCCAGTCGGTCGCGGACATCGTGAGCACCAGCCCCCGCCTCCGCACGCTCGCCCGACTCCTCCAGGCCTCCGGACTGAACGAGACGCTCGCGGACACCTCGACGGCCTACACCCTCTTCGCTCCGTCCGACGACGCGTTCGCCGTCCTCGGCGACGATGCGATCGCAGCCCTGGAGGCGAATCCCGACGCGGCTCGTGAGGCGCTCCTCGCCCACGCGCTCCCCACGCGGATGCTGTCGGTCGACGTCTTCCCGGAGCTCTCGATCGAGTCCATGGCCGGGACGGAGCTCGCGTTCCTCGAACAGGACGGTGGCTTGGCGGTCCGTTCGGGCGGCACCACGGCCCAGATCACCGACGCCGACCTCGACGCCGACAACGGCGTGGTCCACGTCATCGACACCGTCCTCCAGCCATGAGCGCTCCCATCTACCTCCTCCTCGGCGGGACCGGCGGCATCGGTGCGCCCCTCGCGCGGCGGCTCGCCGCCGACGGCGCCACCGTCGTCCTCGGCGCCCGCGACGCCGACCGCCTCAGCGCGCTCGCCGACGAGACCGGCGCCAAGGCGTTCACGCTCGACGCGACCGACGCCGACGCCGTCTCCGGACTGGTCGACGCGGCCGTCAAGGAGTACGGGCGGATCGACGGGGCGATCAACCTCGTCGGGTCGATCCTCCTGAAGCCGGCCCACGCGACCTCGCCCGACGAGTTCGACGAGACGCTCACCATGAACCTCAAGACGGCCTTTTACCTCGTCCGCGCGGCGGCGAAGGCGATGCAGAGCAACCGCGACCCGGAGGGCGGGTCCATCGTGCTGATGTCGAGCGTGGCCGGCCGCTACGGGCTTTCGAACCACGAAGCGATCGCCGCGGCGAAGGCCGGCGTCGAAGGGCTCGTTCGTGCCGCGGCGGCGACGTACGCCCCGAAGGGGGTCCGCGTGAATGCCGTCGCGCCCGGGCTCGTGCGGACGCCGCTCGCGGGCCGGCTCGTGGCGACCGAGCAGGCCGTCGAGGCGTCGGCGAAGCTCCACCCGCTCGGGCGGATCGGCGAGCCCGACGACCTCAGGGACGCACTCGCGTTCCTCCTCAACCGCGACGCGAGCGGGTGGGTCACGGGCCAGACGCTGTCCGTCGACGGCGGCTTCGCGACCGTCCGGCCGCGCTAACCCCGAACCGGCGCACGGTCGAGCCCCGGTCTCCCGTTCGGAAAAGGCGCCCGTTCGAGGTGGCTCTGGACGCTACCTTGCCACCCGATGGCGCGTCCCCCCGGACCCCGCACCCGCATGTCTTTCCTCGTCAAGGTCGCCGTGGCCATCGGGCTCGCCTGGGCGGCCCTCTGGTCCTCCACCACCGTCCCCGTCACCGCGCCACGGGCGACGGTCCCCGCGCCCTGGACGCGTGCGGAGTCGCCCGCCGCGCGCGTCGCCGACACGCTGTCGCTCGACGCGGCGATCGGCCAGCTGATCGCCGCCCCCGACGACGCGCCGGGGTTGGACGCCGCCGTACGAGCGGGTCGCGTAGGGCGTGTGGTGGTGTCGCCGCGATCGACGGAGGCGCACCTCCGCCGGCTGCGCGCGTGGCAGGCCTCTGCCCCGCTCCCGGTCGCGCTCGAGACCGAGGCGGAGCGGCCGACGTTCGACGGCCCCACGACGGCGGCGGCCCGCCAGCTCGCGGCGAGCGGCCGTCCGGACCTCGCGTTCATGACGGGGAAGGCGCGCGCGCAGGCCGCGCGCGGACTCGGCATCCAGACCCCCGGCACCGCACTCGTCCTCGCCGCCGGCGCCTCCGATTTCGGCCCGACGCCCGGCGGCGATGTCGAGCAGGCCCTCGTCCGGGGCCTCCGTGAGGGGCGGGTGCTCCCCTCCGCCCGGCTCCTCGACGAGACTGGCCTCGACGCCCTTGACGCCCTCGCCAGCGCGGGGCTGATGGAGGTCCACGTGGCGAGCCCGGCGTTGGTGACCGAGGTGAAGCAGCGGAATGGCTACAACGGGCTCGTCGTCGCCGAGGTAGGCCGCCTCGGCGAGGGCGCGGTCGCTGCCATCGAGGACGGAGCCGACCAGATCGTCTCGGCCTCGCCACGCGCGGCCTATGACTCGCTCGCGCGCGCGCTCCGCATGGGCACGCTCGACGCGCAGCGGGTCCGCGACGCCTCGCGGCGGGTCCTCGCGGCGAAGGTGTGGAGCGGCCTCGAGCTGGCCCCGCCGTCCCGCCGGGGCGCGGACGGCACCGGCGGGGGCCTCCAGATCGACCCGTGGCGGACGCCCTCGGCCTCGCTCCTCCACCGCTCGGACCTCCTCGCCGCCGAGGTCGCACGGCGGAGCGTCACGGTCATCCAACGCGAGCAGGGCCTGCTCCCGCTCGTCGGGCCGGCAGGAGGCCCCGTGTTCACCGTCCTCCTCGACCCGTCCGCCGACGCCGAGCGTGGGCTCTACTTCGCCAACGCGCTCGCCGACGGCCTCTCGCCCGACCGCCCCGCCTCCTACGCCCGCCTCGGCCTCGGCACGGAACCGGCCCGCTACGCCGACGCCCTCGACGCCGCCGGCGACGCCGACGTGGTCGTCCTCGCCGCGTTCCCCGACACCGACGGGGAGCTCTCGGCGCGGCACCGGGCCTTCGTGCGCGCCCTCAACGACCGCACGCCCGCGGTCCTCGTGGCCTTCGGCGACGCGCGGCTGGCCGCGGGACTGCGCCGGCCCGAGGCGTTCGTCGTCGCCCACGACCGCTCGGCGACGGCGCAGATGGCGGCGGCGCAGGCCATCGCCGGACAGATCGAGGTCGCCGGCTCGCTGCCGCACGGCGTGGCCGGACTGGCCGCCGCTGGCGACGGCGTCCGCTACCGCCAGCAGGCGCTCCGGTCGGGCGCCCCCGAGGAGGCCGGCCTCGACGCCGAGGCGGCCGCCCGCGTCGACGCCGTCATGGAGCGGGCGCTCCGCTCGGGCGCGTTCCCCGGCGGGGCCGTCGCCGTCGGCCGCGACGGCGTCCTCCTTCGGCTCCGGGGCTACGGCCAGCTCACGCGGGGTGGCGCCCCGACGACGCCCGACACCCCCTACGACCTCGCCTCGCTCACGAAGGTCGTCGGGACGACGGCCGCCGCGATGCGGCTCGTGGAGGACGGCCGGCTCGACCTCGACGCGCCCGTCGCCGACTACCTCCCGCGGTTCCGGCCGCTCGGCAAGCAGTACGTCACGGTCCGCCAACTCCTCTCCCACTCGGCCGGCCAGCGGCCGTGGTACCCGTTCTACGCCCACGGCCTCCTCGACCGCCGCGCAGCCCTCGACTTCATCTACGCCGACACGCTCCAGTACCCGCCCGGGACCCGCTCGCGCTACAGCGACTTCGACATGATCGTGCTCGGCGAGGTCCTCCAGTCGATCACCGGCGAGCCCATCGACCGGCTCTTCGACGAGGCCGTGTTCGAGCCGCTGGGGATGCGGAGCACCGGCTTCCGGCCCGTCGGCGTCCGCGACCCGGACGCGGCGCCGACCGAGCGCGACGACGTCTGGCGCGGGCGGACCCTCCAGGGCGAGGTCCACGACGAGGCCGCCTCGGTGTTCGACGGCGTCGCCGGCCACGCCGGCCTGTTCTCGACGGCCTCCGACATGGCCCGGTTCGCGTTCACGCTCGCCAACGGTGGCGAGGGCTACGGCACGCGCCTCTTCCGCCGGACGACCATCGACGAGTTCACCGAGCGCGTCCGCCTCCGGAGCACGTACCCCACCGGCCTCGGGTGGATGGTCAACCACGGCGACACGTCGGCCGGCGACGAGTTCGGGCCGCGGTCGTTCGGCCACACCGGCTTCACCGGGACCTCGATCTGGATCGACCCCGACCAGAACCTCTTCGTCGTTCTCCTGACCAACCGGGTCAACCCGTCGCGCCGGAACACCCGGATCCGAGAGGTCCGCCCCGCGCTGGCCGACGCCGTCGCCGGGGCGGTCCGCACGCCGCCGGGCGAGGCGGCCCAGGCGTGGGGCTTCGGCCCCGTCCCCGCCGACCTCCCGCGCGTCGCCCGCCGCTAGAGCCCGACTCCCCCACCCGGGGGATCCCCCCGCCCCACCGACTCCCCATGCCGACCTACGTCTACCGCCGTCCCGACGGGACCACGTTCGAGGTGTTCCAGAAGATCTCCGACCCCGCGCTCACCGAGGACCCGGACACCGGCGCGCCCGTCCAGCGCGTGATCTCCGGCGGCGCCGGCCTCCAGTTCAAGGGCGACGGCTTCTACCTCACCGACTACGCCCGCAAGGGCAAGGACGGATCGTCCGAGTCGAAGGGCGAGTCGTCCGGCGACGGCGACTCGAAAAAGGCCGAGCCGAAAAAGAAGGAGTCGAAGCCCGCGACGAAGGCGGCGTCCTCTGACGACTGACCCGCGCCGCCTCGGCGTCGAGGCGGAGGGAGCTACGGCACGATGCCGGTGCGCCACTGACGCTGGAGCCGGCGGAACAGGTCGTGGTACACGCGGCTCCGCTCCAGCGTGAGGACGCGGAACGGAGCGTTCTCGTAGATGCGCCCGGCCGTCCGCTCGAACACGAACACGGACGGCTGGCCCCCGCCGATGGCGTAGCTCCAGCGCTCGCCGGTCGGGGTCGCCTCGACGTAGCGCGGCGCGCCGAGCAGGACGTAGAGCATCCCGGGGTCCGTCTTCCACCCGTCCTTGTAGGTCGCGAACAGTCGGTTGGCCTCCTCGACCCGCTCGTAGTAGGCGCGGACCGTGGCCGCCGCCAATCGTCGGTCGTCCATCTCCTCGCCCCAGAACCGGTCGAACGCGCGGCGCAGCGCCTCGGGGTCCTCCGCCTCGACGAGCGGGTCGAGCTCGCCGGGCGTGGCGACGTACACGAGCGGGCCCACGAGGTCGCCGAGGCGGGTCACCAGCGGGTAATCACGGCGGCGGACGACGAACAGCCGGTCGGACTCGTCGAGCGGCGTCCCGTCGGGCGCGACGAGGCGGACGCGGGCACGGTACACGCCGGGCCCGAGCGCGGGGAGCGGCGCCTCCACATCGAGCGCCTCGGACGGGTTGAGGATCGTTTGGCGGACGGCCTGCACGGTGTCGACGTCTGACAGGTCGACGCCGCGCGCGGCGAGGCTCGCCTGATTGGGCGTTAACCCGTCGAGCCGCTGGGCCGGCTCGTCGTCGGCGCGGACGCGGACGACCGAGAGCTCCGTCGTCGCGCCGTCGGGCACGCCGGTCGCCTGGACGATGGCGCGAAGCGAGTCGAGCCCGGCCGGGACCGACGACGCGTCGACGGGATCGACAGCGCCGTCGACGGCCTCGGCTTCGAGGCGGAGGCCGCCGAGAGCGGGCGCACCGGACGGAGGCGGGACCCGGAGGTCGAGCCGCCGCTCGGCGGTCCGGTCACTCGTCAGATCCTCCAACACGGCGCGGACGACGTACTCGCCGGGCGGCACGTCGAACCGCTCGACCCGCCATTCTGGGACGGCCGACCGTGCCGCGTCCGACGTGCCCACCCGGAAGGTGTCGCGCGGAGACGCGGAGCGCGGGGCGCCCCCCTCCTGCTCGACCGTCACGATCCATCCGGCGACAGCCGTGAGGGAGTCGGCGGTCTGGCGGAAGACGAGGGAGGCGGGCGGGACGCCGAGGTACACGTCGAGGCCGGGCGCGTCGTCGCGGACGCTGGCGACGGCGTCGAGGACGAACACGGGCTCGCCGGCCCGGTACGCGGCGGCGCCCGCGTCGAGAGGAGGCCGGGCCGGGCCGGACCCCGCGCACCCGGCGAGCCCCGCCAACCCCGCGAGGAGGGCGCAGAGGCCGAGACGGCAGCTCGTCATGGAGGGGCGTGCGGGACGCGACGGTGAGAAAGGGAACCGACCGCACGGGACCCGCGGCCTCCGCCCGAACGGCAGATGCCCCATCCGCGGATCCCGGCGCCGGCCGCTACCGGGCCTCCCGCGCCGCCGCCACGATCGCCGCGAACGACTCGGCGTCGAGGCTCGCGCCGCCGACGAGCGCTCCGTCGAGGTCGGGCTGGGCGAACAGCTCGGCCGCGTTGCCCGGCTTGACGCTCCCGCCATACAGGATCTCGATGCCGTCGCCGCCGGTGAACCGATCGGCCAGCGCGCCGCGGATCGCCGCGTGCATGGCCTGCGCCTGCTCCGGCGAGGCCGTCCGCCCCGTGCCGATGGCCCAGACCGGCTCGTAGGCGACGACGAGGTCGCCCGCCTCGACGCCGTCGAGCGACGCCGCGAGTTGGTCGAGCACCGTTGCCTCGGCGTCGCCGGCCTCCCGCTCGTCGAGCGTCTCGCCGACGCAGAGGATCGGGACGAGGCCGGCGGCCTGGGCCGAGCGCACCTTCTCGGCGGCGAACGCGCTCGTCTCACCGAAGAGCTGGCGGCGCTCGGAGTGGCCCACGATGACGTAGTGGACGCCGAGGTCCCGGAGCATCGGCGGCGACACCTCGCCCGTGAACGCGCCAGACTCTTCGGGGTGGACGTTCTGTGCGCCGAGGCGGACCCCGCTGTCGCGCAGGCGCTCGGCGACGGCGTCGAGCCACACGGCGGGCGGGCAGACCGCCACGCCGACTGCGTCGGTCGCGTCGGCCGTGACCTGCACGACGTCGGCCGCAAGGCCGACCGCGTCGGCGTGGCCGAGGTTCATCTTCCAGTTTCCAGCGACAAGCATCAGAGTCGATCGGGTGAGTTCGGGGAGTGGGCGGCGACCTCGGCCGTGACGACTTCGGCGAGCGACGAGAGGGCGCGGACGTCGTCCTCGGTCCAGTCGTGGGGCTCGTGGTCGATGGCGCAGAGGGCGCCGATGACGTGGCCGTCGGGGGCCGCGACGGGCACGCCGAGGTAGGCCACCACGTCGAGGTCGTCGATGGCGGGGTTGCCGGCGAGGCGCGTCGACTGACGGGCGTCGGCCACGACCAGCGGGCGCCGTTCGTTGGCGACGTGCTGGCAGAACGAGTGCGTGAGCGGCGTCTCGCGCGCGTCGGCCACGGCGCCACCGAGGCCGACCTGGCTCTTGAAGAACTGCCGGTCCTCGTCGACGAGGGAGATCAGGGAGACCGGCACGCCGAGCGACTCCGACACGAGACGCGTGAGGGTGTCGAACGCCTCGGACGGCGGCGAGTCGAGGAGCGCCGTCCGGCGGAGCGCGGAGACCCGGCCCGCCACGCGGGTCGCGTCAGGGGGGCCTCCGGCCTCCGCCGTTGGAACCAACTCGACCGGCTGGGCGCCGCCCCACCCGGCGTTCGCGAGGAGGTCGGCCCACCGGTCCTCGGCCGTCTCAACGGGCAGAGCCTCGCCCCGGTACACGACGCCGCTGATCCGTACCTCCTCCCCCACAGCGATGGAGCGCCCCCTCAGCCGATACGGGACTCCGTCGAGATGGAACGGGAGGTCCACGGCGCTCCCAGGCTCGGCCAGCGCCTGCTCAAACGACTCCCGGAGCGTCTCGGCAGCGTCCATCCGGTGGACTATCGCGTCGAGCGAGACCACGTCATCGAGCAGGCCCGGCGCCTCGACTCGACCGTCGGGGTGGAGCGTCACCGGGTGGGCGCTGGCGCCCTTGAGCGCGACGTGCAGCCGCGCGGCGTCGACCTCGGCCGTCACGTCGCGCCCGACGAGGGCGGCCCCGGCGACCCGCCCGTCGGCCGTACGCACGGGGACGAACGACGCGTCGAACCATCGGGGAGCCTCGGCCGACCTGACAGCGATCCGCTTGCGGACGGCGTCGCCATTGAGCGCTCGCCGCCACGCCTCCGATTGGGGACTCGTGCCGGCGTGGTCCTCTCCGATCGACGGGGTCTCGGGCAGGGTAGCAGCCGCCGTCCTCCGCCACGCCTCGTTCACGACCGACAGCCTCCCATCGGCGTCGACGGCGCAGAGGGCGTCGGGGGTCGCGTCGATGACGGCCCGAAGGAGCGCCCGCTCGCGATCGAGTTGCGCGTTGAGATCGTGGAGTTGGCGCTCCGACGCGAGCAGCGTCGTGACGTCGCGCGCTTCGAAAAGAAGCCACGTCTCGTCGGCGGGCCCTTCCACGCTCTGGATGTCCACCAGGAGCGTCCGGCGCGCGCCGTCGCGGGTCACGGGCGCGTAGAACCGGTCGAGCACCCCGCCTCGCGCGAGATGAACGCTCTCACGGACCCGGTCGGGCTCGTCCCACCACGGCGCGTCGTAAATGGAGGTCCCGAGGGCCGCACCACGCGACGAGTAGTAGGCGGATGCGGCATCGCTCAACGCCCGGATGCCGCCGTCCGCCTCGAGGAGCATCCCCAAACCGAACGACGACTGGAACGCACGTCGGAAGACGTCGTCGGGCACGGCCGCCTCCCGCCCGTCGCTGACGACTTCGGCGGGAGCGGCCGGCGCGCCGTCCACAGGGTCGAGGGAGGGGCGGTCCATCTCGGTCAGGCGGTGAGCGAGTCGAGCTTGGCGAGGATCTCCTCGGCGTGAGCGGCGGTCTTGGGCCGCTTGAACACGTGGAGGACCACGCCGTCGGGGCCGATCAGGAACGTCGTCCGCTTGATGCCCATCGACTTTTTGCCATAGAGGTTCTTCTCCCCCCAGGCGCCGTAGGCCTCGAGAATGTCTTGGTCCGGGTCGGCCAGGAGCGGGAACGGGAGGTCGTACTTGTCGGCGAACCGCTCGTGGCTCTCGGTCGAGTCGGCCGAGACGCCGACGACGGCCACGCCCGCCTCGGCGAGGGCGCCGAGGTTGTCGCGGAGGTTGCAGGCCTGCTTGGTGCAGCCCGGCGTGTCGTCCTTGGGGTAGAAGTAGAGGGCGAGCGGCCGGCCGGCGAAGTCCGCGAGGCGGACGGTCTCGCCGGTCTGGTCGGTCCCCTCGAAGGGCGGCGCGGGGTCGCCGGGGGCGGGCATGTCAGCCATCGGTCGGGATCGAGTCGGTGAGGGCGCGGACGCGGTCGAGGTGGGCGTGCGCCGTGAGGTCGAGCTGGAGCGGCGTGATCGAGACGTAGCCGTCCCGGATCGCCGCGAGGTCGGTGTCGGGGCCGTCGTCGAGGTCGATGAACCGGCCGCCGAGCCAGTAGTAGGGCCGCTGCGTCGGGTCGAAGCGCTCCTCGAACTCCTCCTCCCAGCGCGCCCGCGCCTGCCGCGTCGTGCGGATCCCGGCGAGTTCGCCGAGCGGGACGTCGGGCACGTTGACGTTGAGGAGCACGCCGTCGGGGAGCCCACCTGCGAGGACGCGCTCGGCGATCTGGCGGGCGACGTGGCCGGCCGTCTCGAAGTCCGTCGGGCGCCACGCGTCGTGGGAGACGGCGAACGACGGGATGCCGAGGATCGTCCCCTCCGTCGCCGCGCTGACCGTCCCCGAGTACATCACGTTGACGGCCGTGTTCGGCCCGTGGTTGATGCCGGAGACGACGAGGTCGGGCGGGCGCGGGAGCAGCCGCTGCGCCGCGATCTTGATGCAGTCGGCCGGGGTGCCCGTCACGGCGCGGGCCCAGACCGGCCCGCTCGGCCCGTCGAACACCCACGGGTGGACCCGCATCGGGTCGCGGACGGTGATCGCGTGGCCGACGGCGCTCTGCTCGGCGAACGGCGCCACCACGGCGACCGTGCCGATCCCGTCGAGGGCCGCCGCGAGGGCCGCGATCCCCGCTGCGTCAATCCCGTCGTCGTTGGAGACGAGGACGAGCGGCCGGTCGGCCGGTGCGTCGAGCGGGTCAGGACGGGTCACGGGCGGCGGAGAGGGGACGGAAAGATCGCACCGGTCGGGCGCGGCGGGGATGGAGAGTCCGGAAGGGTCCCCGGCCGGGGCGGCGCCCCCGACGACCGGTCTAGTAACTCTCCTCGTCCCCAGGGAACGCCCGCCGGCGGACGTCCTCGACGTACCGCCCGACCGCCCCGGTGACGGTGCCGGCGAGGTCGGCGTAGTGGCGGACGAAGCGCGGGTTGAAGTCCTTCGTCAGCCCGAGGAGGTCGTGCGTCACGAGGACCTGCCCGCTGCACCCGACGCCGGCGCCGATCCCGATCGTGGGCACGTCGACGCTCTCGGTCAGCTCGGCCGCCAGCTCGGCCGGGATCTTCTCCAAGACGACGCCGAACGCGCCCGCCTCGGCGAGGGCGCGGAGGTCGCGGCGGAGCGCGTCGGCCTCCTCGACGTCGCGGGCCCGCACCTTGTAGGTCCCGAACTTGTAGATGCTCTGGGGCGTGAGGCCGAGGTGGCCCATGACCGGGATGCCGGCGCCGAGGATCCGCTTTACGGACTGGAGCACGCCGGCCCCGCCCTCCAGCTTCACCGCGTGCGCCCCGGTCTCCTTCATCACGCGGATCGCCGAGCGGAGCGCCTCGCGGCTCGACCCCTGGTACGCCCCGAACGGGAGGTCCACCACGACCAGCGCGCGGTTCACGCCGCGGACCACGCACTGGGCGTGGTAGATCATCTGGTCGAGCGTGATCGGGAGCGTCGTCTCGTGGCCCGCCATCACGTTCGAGGCCGAGTCGCCGACGAGGAGCACGTCGACTCCGGCCTCGTCGAGGAGCCGGGCCGACGTGTAGTCGTAGGCCGTGAGCATGGCGATGGGCGTCCCCTCGGCGCGCATGGCCTGGAGCGTCTGCGTCGTGACGCGGCGGACGTCGGCGGCGGTGTCGGCGGAGACGGTCTGGGTGCTCATCGGGGTCGGGAGAGGGCCGGACAGGATACGGGGTGTCCATCGCGCCGAGGCATGGCCGGCCCCAACGAAAACGGGCGCCGCCTCCGAAGAAGCGGCGCCCGTCGGACGGGTCACCGAGGCGGGCCTACTGGCCGGCGCCGGTGCTCGGCGGGTCGATCGGCGGGGCCGGGGGCTGCTGCGGCTGGCCGACCGGCGCGGCGTTCGGGTCGATCCCGAGCCGGTTCATGATCGACACGGTGAGGTCGTCGACGCGCTCGCTCCGGTACAGGAAGACGGGCGCGTTGTTGGCGACCGTCGGGAGCACGAGGTCGTAGCCGCCCGCCTCGGCCTCGGCCTGGATGGCCTGGTCGATCCGGTTGAGGACGGGCTGGAGGAGCCGGGCCTCGGCGTACGAGAGGTACTGGAGGCCCTGGACCTCGGCCTGCTCGATGTCGTTGCGGATCTGGAGGAGCTCCTGCTGGCGCTCCTGGCGCGCGGCGTCGGTCGCCACGGCGCTCTGGTCGAAGGTCTGGTACTCCTCGAGCTTCGTGTTGAACACCTGCTGGAGCGAGTCCTGGACCACGGCCACGCGCTGGCCGACGGCCTGCTGCTGCTGCTGGAGCTGCTGCTGGACGTCGGCGAAGGCCGGCATCCGGATCACGATCTGGTCCGTGTCGACGAAGCCGACCTTCATCGGCTGCGCGAGGGCGGCCGGCGCGAGGGCGACGGCGAAGGAGAGGAGGAGGAGTCGGCGGAGGGTCATGGGAATGTCGTGGGGGACGGTCGGGTGAACGGCCGTGTCTTAGCCGCTCGTGCCGGTGAGCCCGGCGGCGCCGAGCCCGATCCCGAGCTCTTCGAGCACGAGGTCGGTCACGTTGTTGCGGGGGCGGGTGTAGAGGAAGAGGTACTCGCCGGCCCGGTCGAAGATGTAGTCGTAGTCGCCCTCCTCCGCGACGACCTCGATGGCCGCGAGGAGGCGCTCCTGGGCCGGGCGGAGCTGCGTCTGCTGCTCGCGGAAGAGCTCGCCCTGCGGCCCGAAGTAGCGGCTGCGCAGCGCGTCGCGCTCCTCCCGCTTGGCCTCGATGGCCTCAAGCTGGGCCTCGCGCTCGTCGTCGGTGTAGAGGATCTCGCGGGCCGCGAACCGGTCCGCCATCTGCTCGGCCTCGAGCGCGACGGTCTGGACCTCGGCCTGCCACTGCTGCGTGAGCCGGTCGAGCTCCTGCTGGGCCGACTGGAACTCGGGCATCTGCGGCAGGATCGTCGACGAGTCGATGAACCCGATCGTCTGCTGGGCCAGCGACGCGGGCGCGGCGAGGACAGCGAAGAGAGCGGCGAGGACGATCGGCGTGCGCATGGGGATCAATGGGGCGACGAGGAAGACGGAGGACCGCAAGCCTACCGCCCGCCGAGCGAGAACTGGAAGCGCCAGCCGGGCTGGGCATCCTCAATGGCCCCGGCCGACGTGTCCAGCGGCGCGTACGGGTCGATCTGGTAGCCCATGTTCAGGTCCACCAGCCCGAGGATCGGCAGGAAGATCCGGGCGCCGACGCCGGCGGCGCGGTACAGCCGGGACGGGTCGTAGTCCTCGAACCCGTTGTACGTGTTCGCCGCGTCGGCGAAGAGGTACGGGGCGAGCGAGAGCTGCGGCGTCTGGAACAGGAGGATGCCGAGCTCCGCCTCGTACTTGTTGAGGATCCGGCCGCCGACGCTCTGCCCGTTCTGGCGGGGACCGATGGCCTCGATGGGGTAGCCCCGGAGGAACACGAGGTCCTTGCCGAAGCCGCGCGAGATGCTCGACGTCCCGCTCGCCTCCAACGGCGTGCCGCCGACGAGGAAGCGCTGGAACCGCACGTCGTCGCCCGTCAGCGACCCGATGTAGCCGAACTGCGTCCGGACCGACGCCGTGAGCCGCCCGACGACCGGCGTATAGAACGCCGTCTGGAGGTCCCACTTGTGGTACTGGATAAAGTCGCCGATCGGCGGGGCGACCGTCACCGTCAGGCCGACCTGCGACCCGCTCTGCGGGAAGGTCGGGTTGTCGAGCGCGTTGCGCGAGATCGACTGGCTGAGCGTGACCTCCTGGCTCACGCCCTCGGGGAGGAATGAGGAGCTCAGGCCCCGGACGTTGTAGAGCCGGTAGCCGAGGTTCGTCCCCGTCACGAAGAAGTCGTCGGGCCACTTCAGCCGCTGCCGGTAGAACACCGAGGCGCCCGCGGTCGAGTAGAGGCCCTGCGTCGTCGAGGTCAGCGAGGAGAACTCCTGGCGGCGGTACGAGAGGGCGAACCCGGCCGGTGTGGCCTGGCCACGGAACCATGGCTCGGTAAACGAGAGCGAGTAGATCTGCGCCCGCGTGCCGTACGTCTGGACCTGGAGCGAGAGCTGCTGCCCGTCGCCCGTCGGCATCCCACCGTCGAAGCCTTCCAAGAGGTTCTGGACGGAGAAGTTGGCGAACGTCACGCGGGCCGAGAGGATCAGCCCGATGCCCGAGCCGCCGTAGCCTCCCGAGAGCTCGAGCTGATCCGACGACGTCTCGGCGAGGTTGTAGACGAGGTCGACCGTCTTGTCCTCCTCGTTGACGTTGATGGTCGGGCCGGCGCCGAAGCTGGCCGGGTCGAAGTAGTTCAGCGTCGAGAGCTCGCGGACGCTCCGCTCGATGGCCTGCCGGCTGTACGGCTGACCCGGGACCGTCCGGAGCTCGCGGCGGATGACGTGCTCTTTCGTCCGCGTGTTGCCCGCGATCCGGACCTCGCCGAACTCGTAGACCTCGCCCTCGGTGACCTCGAAGTAGAGGTCGAGCGAGTCGCCCGGGGCCTCGACGATCTCGGGCGCGATGTAGAACTCGTAGTAGCCGCGGTCCTGGTAGAGGCTCGTGATGTCCGTCTTGTCCTGTGTGTAATACAGGTTCTGCTCGATCCGCGTGCGGTCGTAGGCATCGCCGGGCTGGAGGCCGAGCGCGAACTGGAGCTGCTCGTCCGTGTAGAGCGTGTTGCCCTCGAAGACGATGTCGCGGATGTGGTACTCCGGCCCCTCCTCGACCTCGATCTGGACCACGAGCTCTTCCTCGCCCTCGCCGTTCGTCTCTGTGAACACCGAGTCGCTGACGACGCGGGCGCCGTAGTAACCGCGGTCGTTGTAGAACCGGACGAGGCTGGCGAGGTCCTCCTGGAAGCCGTCGTCGTCGAACGTCTCGCGTTTCCAGAACCGCCACCAGCGCTTCTCGGGTGTGTTCGAGAGCGTCTTGCGGAGCGTCCGCTCCGAGAACACCTCGTTCCCGACGAACCGGACGTCGGCGACCGACTGGCGCTCGCCGCGCTCGACGTTGAACGTGACGACGACGCGCCCGTCCTCGTCGATCCGCTGGCTCGTGTTGACCGTCGCGAGTCGGTAGCCCTCGTCGCGGAGCTTCTCGCGGATGACCAGCTCGGACCGCTCGATGTCGGACGGGCGGACGGCACGCCCGCGGAGGAGCGGGATCTGCGGCTGGAGGTCGTCGATGGTCGACGACCGGAGTCCCTCGTACTCGACCGACGCGAGGCGCGGCTCTTCCGTCACGTTGATCGTGAGGAACACGCCGTCGCCGGCGACCTCGGTCGCCTCGACGGAGGCGTCGGAGTAGCCGCCGCGGCTGTAAAGGTTGCGGACGGCCTCGCCGAAGGCGGGGTCCCAGGGGAGCGTCACGCGCTGGCCAGGCCGGAGGCCGCTAATGGAGCGGACGAGGGCGTGGCTGTTCTCGTCGAGCGCGCCGTCCACCGACACCGACAGGATCTCGTAGGACGGGGCCGGGGGGGGCGGGCCGGCCGGCGTCTGCGCGAACACGGGCGCGACGGCGGCGGCGAGGAAGACGGCGAGGGCGCGCACGGGGGCGAGCGATCGGAGCATGCGGAGCGCGGCGGCGAGAGCAGGCCGGGGGGCCAAACGGGGCGTCGGAGGGTACGGAGGGGCCCGAGGGGCACGGGCGCAGAGACGGCGAAAACCGGGGGGACTCACCGCGTGGGTCCCGAACGGCACCCCGGACGGCTTATTGCAACCGCCCGGCCCGGGGACCGGCTTCCCCCCTACTCGCCCTCGACGCGGCCAAAGCGGCGGTCGCGATCCTGGTAGCTCCGGACGGCCTCGTAGAGCGCCTCGCGCCGGAAGTCGGGCCAGAACTTCTCCGTCACGTAGAGCTCCGTGTAGGCGACCTGCCAGAGGAGGAAGTTGCTCAGCCGCATCTCGCCGGCCGTCCGGACCAAGAGGTCGGGGTCCGGGAGGCCGCGCGTGAGGAGCGCGTCCGAGACGGTCTCCTCCGTGATGTCGGCCGGGTCGAGGCGGCCGGCCCGGGCCGCCTCGGCGATCTGGCGGACGGCCCCGGTGATCTCCCACCGCGAGCCGTAGCTGAGCGCGAGCGTCAGCGTCATCCGCGTGTTGCCGGCCGTGAGGTCGAAGGCCTCCTGGAGCTCGCGCTGCCCGCGCGCCGGCAGGCGTCCGAGGTCGCCGATGGCGTGGAGTCGGATCCCGTTGCGGTGGAGCTTCTCGGCCTCGCGCCGGAGCGTCCGCACCAACAGCTCCATCAAGGCCGTGACCTCGGCCTTCGGGCGGTGCCAGTTCTCGGTCGAGAACGTGTAGAGCGTGAGGTGCTCGACGCCGAGCTGCGCCGCGGCCTCGGTCACGTCGCGGACGGAGACGACGCCCTCGTGGTGGCCCGTCACGCGGGTCTTGCCGCGCGACTTGGCCCAGCGCCCGTTCCCGTCCATGATGCAGGCGACGTGCGCCGGGATCGGCCCGCGCGCCCTGAGGGCGGCCTGCGCCTCCCGGTCGGCCGCGGTCTGCTCGGCGCCGGAGAGCTGGATGGGCTGGTCGAGAGTCTCGGACGACATGCCCGGAAGGTAGCCCGGCGCCACGTCGGCGTCGCGAGAGGTCCTGCGAATCCCTCGCCGGCGCGCCCCCTTACCCTCTCCGACGGAGCTTCGAGACGGCGTACGCGCCGCCCGCGAGGGCCAGCAGGCCGAGGCCGCCGTCGATCGGCACCGTCGCCGGGTATTGCGTGGGCGTCCCTGGCGGCGCCGGCGGGCCCGCCGGCGGCGGGGCCCCACCCGGGTACTGGGTCGGAGTAGCGGGGGGAGCGGGGGGCGACGGCGCGGCCCAACTCGGGACCGACTGCGCGGCGGCCGACGAGAGCCCGAGGACGACGAACCAGATGAGGACGAGAACTCGCATGGGCTCAGCGGACGAGGGTGATCGCTCGCGTCCGCGTCACGCCCGCGGCCTGGAGCCGGAGGACGTACACCCCGGCCGGCACCCGAGAGGCGTCGAACGACGCGGCGTGGTCGCCCGCCGGCCGCTCGGCGTCCTCGATCACGGCGACGAGGCGGCCCAGCACGTCGACCACGTCGAGGCGGACGGGGCCGGAGCGCCCCGTCTGGTAGGCAAGCCGGACGAGCTCGCGCGCCGGGTTCGGCGCCGGTGGGCGGAGGACGAGGTCGTTCGCAGTCGGCGCCCCTGCCTCCGCCTCGACCGACGCGCCGAAGCGGACGACGAACCGGGGCTCGGACGCGAGCGCCGCGGTGGTGGCGGGCAGGGCCGGCAACGCGGTCCGCCGACGGCCGGCCGCCCCGGTCCCGGTCAGGGTGAACGTGTAGGAATCGGACGCGCGGAGGTCGATCGTCTGGCCCGTCTCCCGGTCCACGAGCGCGAGCGGCGTCGACGGCGCGGCGTCGAGGTCAGGCCAGGAGATCGTGTAGGTGCCGGTCCGCGTCGCCGCGACGTCGAGCGCCAGCGTCTGGCCGTCGGCGTCGGCGGGGCGGCCCTCGAACACGAGCGGGGCGCCGTCGGCGCGGACGAACCGGGCGGCGACGTGGTCGGGCGAGAGCGGGACGAGCCACGCCGCGTCGTAGCGGTCGGCGCCCTCGGCCCCGCCGTCGAGGAACACGGCGATGGGATCCGTGGCCTCGAGCCCCTCGCCCTCGACGTGGAGCCGGAGCTCGGCCGTCGGCGCCCGACGCCCGACGAACACCGGGCTCTCCCCGACCGCCTTCCACGACCGGTCGAAGGCGAGCTCTCCGGGCGACGCGTCCGTGGCCTCAGCCCAGAAGGCCTGAAAGGCGGGGATGTAGCGGCCGGCGCGACCCGTCGCCGTCCCCGCCAGCGAGTAGTAGGCGTAGTTGCCAGCGCCGCCGTTGGCCGCCGGGTCCCACACGGCGTAGGTGGTCTGGAACGCCCCCGCGGCCTGGACCGCCCGCCAGTCGAGCGGGGCCGCGAACGGGTTGCCGAGCAGGTTGAAGCTCGCCAGGCTCTCCTCCGCCTCGTACCGGATGGGGACCCCCGCGGAGACGTTCTCCTCGCCCTCGACGTCCCAGACCCCAGGCAGAATCGGCGTCTCCCCGTCCGCCTCGGTATCGAAGGCGAAGAAGAAGAACCCGACGCCGGCCGGGAACACCTTCGTGTAGTCGGAGACGGGTTCGTAGCGGGCGTCTGGGGGAGCCCCCGGGTCCCAAGCGTAGAGGATCGGGTCGCCGTCCTCGTAGTCCGCGCCCGCCGCACCCTGCGTGTGGAAGTCGTCGTTGAGGCTCGCGAAGGGGACGCCCGCGAACGGGCTCGCGATCATGCGCCAGCCCTCGCCGTCGACGTACGGCCGCTCGTAGACGATGGCGTCGCCGGACCGCTCGGCCCCCGCTCCGTCGATGGCCCCGAGGCGGACGACCTCGCCGCCGCTGACCTTCGCTGCGAGGGTGGCCGGCCCCTCCTCGAACGCGTACGACCCCGCGTAGAGCCCGAGCACGCCCATGATCCGGGGGACCACGTAGACGAGCACGTCGCCGCCGGGGTTGTCGAAAGCGAGGTCCTGCACGACGAACAACTGGCCGTCCCCGTCGCGGTCGAAGAACTGCTGGCTAACGGCGGCGCCGCCGAAGGTGAGGCCGCCGGAGGCCGCGTCGAGCGTCCCGCCGCTCTCCACGACCAGATCGCCGGTCACGACGACCCGGGACCCGTCGAGGACGACGGTGCCGGATACCGCAACGTCGGCTTGAGGGAGGGCCGGGACGGCCAAGAGGACGAGGAGCAGGGCGATGTGGCGCATGACGGTCGCGGGCCTAGAGGTCTCCGGTGCGCGAGGCGCCGAGGTCGAGCGGGCCGTCGCCGACCGTGCGGGCGGCCGCCTCGAGCGTCACGTCGAGGCACCAGATCCGCGCCTGGAACGTGACCGTGCTCGCGGTCCGACTCTGGTACGTACAGATGTATCCAGCTGGGAATGTGGGCTCTTCCCAGTCCAGAGGCGACCACGACAACGGCATGCCCTCCTGGATGCCCTGCATGAAACACGAACCTGTGACAGGGACCTGATCCACAGAGTCACATCTCGCCACGGCGGTCAGAACGGCGCCACCCGATGTTATCGAACGAACTTCGCTGCGCAAATAGAGTCGGCCCCGCGTCATTCCATTGAAGAGACCACCCCGGATCTCGTCGGGCGAGATGCAGTCGGTGCAGGTCACGGTCCCGTCGTCGTTGACGGCGAAGTGGAGCGTGGCCCCTGAGGCGTCGCGGACCTCGAACACGGGCGACTGGGCCGCGGCGAGCGGGGCGATGAGGAGCAGCGCCAGCGGCGCGAGACGGAGGGCGATCATGGAGGGCGAGAGGTGGGCTCCCTTCCCCATGCGGATTCTCTCCGCCGATCCCACCACGCCCGCCCGACTTATTCCCCGGTCAGCTCGCCACCGTCCACCGGACGCCCTCCGCGCGCCCGTAGCCGACGGCCTCGACGTAGATGAAGTAGCCCTTGAGCCCGCTGATGAGCCGGCCGCTGAGGCGGAGCGGCTCGCCTGGCCGGGCCTCGGCCCAGCGGTACCCCTCCGAGTCCGGGTCGCGGAGGTACACCCGGAACCGCCCGCGCTCGACCGACGCCGTGGCCGTGACCGTCAGCCCAGCGTCCGTGTCGAACGAGACCGAGTGGCGCCCGCTCATCCAGCGGATCGTCCCCTCGACGCCGAGGCGCTTCTCGAACCCCGTCCGCACGCGCCCGCGCCGCCGGCTCCCCTGGACCCGGCCACGCCCGCGCGGCAGCTCCGACACGACGCCCGAGGTGGGGCCGAGCGGCTCGGCCGACACCACGAACGTCGTGTCGAGCGGCGGGCCCGGCGGAGCGTCCGGCCCGTAGAGCTGCGCGGCCCGCTGCCTCCGCTCCCACGCGTAGTACTCGTGCACGCCCCACCAACCGGCCGCGCCCAGGGTGCTGAGCGCGACGAGGCCGAGGCAGACGAGACCCATGGTGCGCACCGGAGGTTAGCGGCCCGCGAAGTGACAGTCGGCCAGTTCGATCACGCTCCGGTCCACCGAGCGGAGGGAGAGCGTCCACTCCTCGGTCACGATCCCGGTCAGGACCACGCGGCCCCGGTCCTCCGACGCGATCTCGGGCACCTCCTCGGCCATCACGCAGACGACGGTCTGCGGTCCGCGCTCGTCGCCCGGAGGCGCGAGCCCGACCGTCACCTTCTCCCCGCTCGGGAGCTGCGAGGTGGTCGTCCCGTTGTAGCGGCCGATGACGGAGACGCCGGTGCCGACCCACCCGAACATGGCGCCGTGGAGGTCCTGCGCTGAGATCGCCCCGTCCGGCGCCGCCTCTCCCACGCTCACAATCTCGCAGCCGTTGCCGAGTCGCATCTTGCCGCTGCTGGGCGCACTGACTTCCCCGCGTAGCACGAGGACCGCGTCCGGCTCGACTCGGTTCTCCTCGGGGCGCTCCGCCAGCCGGCAGGTGACGAGCCCCGCCTCGCGGTCGCCCTGACCGGGCTCGGCCGCCAGCGCGACGGTCTGCCCAATCTGGACCTTGCCATTCACGCTCGACGGCGCGTCCTGGACGTAGCCGTAGACCGTGACCGTTTTTCCGTAAGGCGCAGCGACGACATCGCGGAGGTCCTGGACGGGGATGGGCGTCTCGTAGTCCATCGTCGCGGGCGTGAGGCTCGGCAGCACGAAGGCCTCGGTCGAGTCGGGCACAGGCCCGGGGTCGGCGGGCGCGTCAGACGCCGTCGATGTCGGGACAGCGGGGAGGGCGGCGGCGGGGACAGGCTCGGCGTCGCCGCCGCACGCGAGGAGGGCGACGGGCAGGGCCAAGAGAAAGAGTCGAGTCATGGGGATGGAGGTCAAAGGTGGAGGGCGCGCCCCCACGCGGGCGCGGCCGAGGAGGTGACTAGCGCGCGACGGTCACTGGGACGGATCGGACCGCCGCGCCCTCCGCGATCCGGAGGAGGTAGGGGCCCGGCGCCAGCCCGGCGCCGTCGAGGCGGACGCGGTGCGCGCCGGCCGGCCGCTCGCCCTCCGACACGACGGCCACCTCGCGCCCGAGCACGTCGACCAGCGACACGCGGACCGGGCCGGCCTCGCCCGTCTCGAACGTGACCGTCGTCCCACCGGCGAACGGGTTGGGCGCGACGCCGAGCGCCGGTGTCGCCGTCGCGGAGGCGCGCGGCGCGCGCACGTCCGACGGCGCGGCGCCGTCCACGAGGTCGAACGGCACGATGATGGCGCTGCCGGCGAACGTGTGACGGTTGCCGTCGAGGCCATACGAGATCAGGACGAGGGCGTGCTCGGTGCCTACGAGCTCTTTGGCTCGCCCCCAGACCGCGTCCAGACCGAAGAGCGGATCCTCGTATCCGAGGTACGGCTTGTCGAAATAGGTGTCGCCGTCGCCCCAGATCCCGAACAGCGGGTCCTCGTAGCTCACACTGGGGTCCTCGTACCCGAACAGCGGCTCCTCATACCCGAGGCGTGGATCGTCGAAGCCGAAGAGGGGGTCCTCGTAGCCGACGTTCCCGGTCCCCCAGATCCCGAACAGCGGGTCCTCGTAGCCCTCGACCGGGCCGTGGCCGACTCGGATCAGCGGGTGCTTGCCCGGTGTCGCCCGGAGGTCGTCGGAGGTCACGCTCACGACCAGCTCGCCGTTGCGGACGAGCCCGTAGGCCATCTGCATCTTGGCGGGCTTGTCGACGACCACCTGGAGGTCGACGGCGGCGTCGAGGGCCCGGGCGATCCCGTTGAGCGACCGCTCCGGGAGTGGGACCGTGGTGCCGCCGACGTCGGCGGCGCGGAGGCCGAGGAGCGCGTCGGGCTTGAAGACGGGAGGCGGCTCGCAGTCGGTGCAGACTTGGGCCGAGGCGGACGGGGCGAGGGTGATCGCCGCGAGGGCGAGGGAGAGAATCGAGAGGCGAGTCATGGGTCTGGGGATGGGGTCGCGGGATGGGGTCACCCCGGCCGGCGTCCCGCACCGCCGGCTGGGCAGGACGGGTCTACTGGTTGGGGATCCGGTCGAGCGCCACGAACTGGTTGCTCAGACCGACGTGGTAGCCCGCGTCGAACGGCGGGCGCTGGGGCGCCGGGAGGCCCTCGGGGGCGAGCATCGTCAGCTCGTAGAGCTGCGCGGCGCCGAAGTCGTCGCGCCACGAGGGCTTCGTCGTGGCCACCACGACCGGGAGGCCCCATTGGATCACCTGCCCGAGGAGGTTGTGCTTGACCGGCCGCCAGTCGCCGCGGACGGCGACGGCGAGGACCTCGTACCCGTCGCCCCGCTGTCCCCAGCGGTCGTCCCCGCGGAGGTAGTCGAGGACGGCCCGGGCGTGCTGGGTCGGGGCGCCGCCGGCGTGGCCGGGCCACCGGTTCGTCGCGATCTGGTCGCGGAACGCGGACTCCATCTCGGCGACGAGCTCGATCGTCTCGGCCCGCATCTCGTTGAGGTCCGCGTTCGACGGGTCGTAGCGGAGCGCGAGGTCGGTCTGGTCGCGGATCCGCGCGGCCCACTCGAGGTCGTAGTCGTCGAGGTCGTCCTCGTTGCGGAGCGTCTCGAGCTGGAACCGGAGCGTGCCGACCTCGCCGGCCGCCTGCTCGCGCCGATAGGTCGCCGCGTCGGCGATGGCCTCGGTCATGGTCCGGAGGGCCCAGTCGAGGTCGCCCTCGAACGTGGCGCCGACCTCCATGTAGTCGGCGTCCTCGATCTCCATCCGGCGGAACGCCTGCTCGACGTTGAGCCAGAACTCGTCGTACTCGCCGTCGCTCCACCGCTCGGCGAGCGGGAGCATGGCGGCCTGGAGGGTGGGGAACGTGGCCTCGAGCGCCTCGATGCGCGCGAGGTCCTCCTCGGAGAGCTCCCGGACGTAGCCGGCGTCGAGGTCGCGGAGTTGGTCGCGGTGCGCGAAAAACACGGTCATGAGCTCCCGGGCGAGCGCGATGGCCTCCTGGCGCTCGGGGCTGGCTTCGAGGGCGGCGCGCTCGGCCGCCTCGCGGGCCCGAGAGGCCTCGAGCTGGCTGGGCCCGTCGGAGAGGCGTCGGCCGGACCGGGCGTCGTCGCGGCCGGTCACGTTCTCGACGGCCCGGCGGGCGCGGTCGCGGAGGTTGCCGAGCTGGGCCTGCGCGGGCATCGCGCTCAGCGCGATCGCCGTGAGACAGAGGGTGGAGAGAATTCGGGTCATGGGAATGGCGGAGGACGGGGACACCGAGCCCATACGTGGCCTCGACCCCGATCCCGCCATCGTCCTGTTTCTGCCCTACTTTCTTCCCGTTACGCGCCCCCGCCCATGGACGCCCCCGCCGGCCCCGTCACCCGACTCCTGTCGGACCACGCCGACGCGCCCGACCTCGTCGACCGGCTCGTGCCCCTCGTCTACGACGAGCTCCGCGAGGCCGCGCGCCGCCAGCTCCGCCGCGTCGGGCCGCAGACGATCCATACGACCGAGCTCGTCCACGAGGCCTACGCCAAGCTCGTCAGCTCGGCCCGGGTGCCGGCGTCGAGCCGGGCCCACTTTTTTGGCGCCGCCTCGCGCGCCATGCGGCAGGTCCTCGTCGACCGCGCCCGCGCCCGGACGGCCGCGAAGCGCTCGGGCGGCCAGCGCGTGACCGTAGACTTCGACCGGGCCGACCTCGGGGCCGACCCGGCCGAGGAGATCCTCGCCGTCCACGAGGCGCTCGAGCGGCTCGCCGAGTTTGACGCGCGCTCGGCGCGCGTCGTCGAGTGCCGCTTTTTCGGCGGCCTCACCGAGCCAGAGACGGCCGAGGCCCTCGGCATCAGCGAGCGGACCGTGACGCGCGACTGGGCCGACGCACGGGCTTGGCTCCGGGCCGCCCTCCAGGCGGAGGCGTGAGCGACGGCGGGGACCGGCACGGGGATCCGTATGGGGAGGCATCCCCCCCGCCCCCCATGATCACCGACCCCGACCGCTGGCGCACCGTCCGCCGGCTCCTCGGCGAGGCGCGCGAGCTGGCCCCCGCCGAGCGCGCCGCGTGGCTCGACCGCGCCCTCGACGACCCCGACCTCCGCGCCGAGGTCGCCGCGCTCCTCGCGGCCGATGACGACGCCGGCGGCTTCCTCGCGACGCCGGCCGCCGACCGCGCCGCCGACCTGTTCGAGGACACCGACGACGCCTTCCTCGGGCGCCGCGTCGGGCCGTGGCGGATCGAGGAGCGGATCGGCGAGGGCGGGATGGGCGTCGTGTTCCGCGCCGCGCGCGCCGACGCCGACTTCGAGCAGGAGGCGGCGCTCAAGCTGGTCGGCCGCGGGCTCGCGTCCCGCGCGCTCCTCGACCGGTTCCGACAGGAGCGGCGGATCCTCGCGCGGCTGGAGCACCCCGGGATCGCGCGCCTCCTCGACGGCGGCCTCAGCGAGGACGGCCAGCCGTACTTCGCCATGGAGCTCGTCCGCGGCGTCCCGCTCACGGCCTACGCCGACGAGCGCGACCTCGGGGTCCGCCAGCGGGTCCGGCTCCTCCGCGACGTCGCCGAGGCGGTCGCGGTCGCGCACCAGAACCTCGTGGTCCACCGCGACCTCAAGCCCTCGAACGTCCTCGTGGTCGAGGACGCCGACGGCCGGCCGGGCGTCAAGCTCCTCGACTTCGGCATCGCCAAGCTGCTGTCGGACGATGACGATGACGGGACGCTCACGGCGACGACGGCCCTCATGACGCCGGCGTATGCCGCGCCCGAGCAGGTCACCGGGGCGCCCGTCACCACGGCGACCGACGTCTACGCGCTCGGCGTCCTTCTCTACGAGTTGCTGGCCGGGCGGCGCCCGCACGACCTCGGCCCCGGCGCCGCGCCGACGGCCGTTGAGCGGGCCGTGTGCGAGACCGAGCCGCCCGCGCCGTCGGCCGTCGCCCCGCCCGCCCGCGCGCGGGCGCTCCGCGGCGACCTCGACACGATCGTGGGGAAGGCGCTCGCGAAGGAGCCCGCCCGGCGCTACGTCTCGGCGAGCGCGCTCGCGGAGGACCTGGGGCGCCACCTCGACGGCGTCCCCGTGGCGGCCCGGCGCCCGACGGTCGCCTACCGCGTGGGCTCGTTCGTGCGGAGGCACCCGGTCGGCGTCGGCCTCACGGCGCTCGCCGTCGTGTCGCTCGTGGTCGGGCTGGCCGGGACCGCGTGGCAGGCCCACGTCGCGGCCGTCGAGCGGGACCACGCCCGGACCGAGGCCGAGCGGGCCGAGCAGACGGCCGGCTTCCTCCGCGACCTGTTCGCGGCGTCGGACCCCCTGAACCCCGAGACCGAGGGCGACACGCTCCGCGCGCGGACGCTCCTGCTCCGCGGCGCCGCCCGCCTCCGCTCCGAGCTGGCCGACCAGCCCGGGGTCCGCGCGTCGCTCCAGCGGGAGGTCGCCGTGAGCCTCCGCAACCTCGGCCTGTACGCCGCCTCCGACTCGCTCCTCCGAGAGGCCATCGCCCTCCAGCGCGAGGCCGGCGACCGGGCCGCCCTGGCGACCTCGCTCTACGAGCGCTCGCTCACGCTCGACCGGCTCGGCGACTACGACGGGACGACCGAGACGGCCGCCGAGGCCCTCGCGCTCCGCCGCGCCGTGCTCGCCCCCGACGACCCCGACCTCGGGCGCGCGATGGACTGGATGGCCACCGTCCACGAGTGGAACGGCCTCCCCGACTCCGCGCTCGCGCTCGAACGCGAGGCCATCGCGCTGCTGGAGCGGGCCGTCCCCCCTGGCGACGACCGCCTCCTCCAGGCCCGCCACAACCTCGGCTGGATGCTCGTCCACCAGGGGCGGCCCGCCGAGGCCGTCCCGGTCTTCGAGCGGACCGTCGCCGAGGCCCGCGCCGCGGACCCGGACCACCCGGAGATCCCCGCGACGCTGACCGAGTGGGCCATCGCGCTCCGCCAGCTTGACCGGCTCGACGAGGCCGAGGCGCTCTACGACGAGGCCCTCGGCGCCCAACGCGCTCGCCTCGGCGCCGACCACGCGACGGTGGGCCTCACGCTCTCGAACAAGGCCCGCGTCTCGCTCGAACGCGGCGACCTCGACCGGGCTGAGGCGACGTACCGGGACGCCCTCCGCATCTTCCGCGCCCGCTTCGGCCCGGAGGCCTACACCAACGGCGTGGTCCTGACCCACCTCGCGAGCATCGCGCGCCAACGCGGTCAGCTCGCCGAGGCCGAGCGGCTGGTCCTCGAGGCCCTCGCGATCCACGTGGCCGCCTTCCCGGACGGAAGCGACTACACGGCCAGCACGCAGATCGAGCTCGCCCGCGTCCTCCAGGCCCGCGGACGCGTCGAGGCGGCCACCCCGCACGTGCGGGCCGCGCTCGCCACGCGGGAGGCGCAGTACGGGCCCGACCACCGCACGACCGCTGAGGCCCGCGAGCTGTTGGCTGACTTGACGGACGGCTGAGGGTCTCCGGTCCCGGACCGAGGCCGGGCGGGCCGGTCGACGACGCCGTCGGCGCGACCCGTCCCACCTCGTCGATCCCGCGTGGACGTGCAGGAGGAGTGCGCAGTGGTCGCGGGCTCGACCCGTGCGCGGCCGGCACGACGACGCCGAGCGGCGCGAGCACCGTGAGCAGGACGACGACGTCGAGGGCGCGTCGCTCTCGGTGCGGTAAGTGTACCGCGCGTCCCGGGCGCCGGAAACGGCGAGGACCCGCGCCTCCGCGTCGTAGAGACGGGCGGCCGGGTTCTCGGCATGGAGCCGCCCGAATGCGCGGGCGACGCCCCAGGGGCCCGCTCGGCCCCGTCGGATACGGAACCGACGGTCAGGGGGCCGCCCCCGTGCGAGCGGGCCGGAACCGCACCGTCACGGTGCCAAGGTCGGCGTGCGCCGTCCGCGTCTCCACGGGGTCGTCGTCCGCTCCGCCCGCCTTGGCACCGAGGCGGGCGGGGCCTGCTACCGCTTCAGATAGAGGTTCCGCATCTCGAACGGCTTCGAGATGTGCTCGTCCGTGATGTCGTCGACGAACGCGATGGCCTCGCCGGTCGACTTCATCTCGGGCCCGAGCTCCTTCGTGACCTCGGGGAACTTGTCCCACGAGAAGACCGGCTCCTTGACGGCGTAGCCCACCAGCGAGCTCTCCAGCTCGCCCGCCTCGCGGAACGTCTGGAGCGTCTCGCCGAGCATCAACATGGTGCCGATCCGGGCGATCGGGACGCCCGTCGCCTTCGCCACGAACGGGACCGTCCGCGAGGCGCGCGGGTTGGCCTCGATGACGTAGACCGTCTCCTTGCCGTCGCGCGTCTGGACCGCCAGCTGGCAGTTCATCATGCCGACGACGCCGAGCCGCTTGGCGATGTCCGCCACGTACTGGCGGATCGTGGCGACGGCCTCGTCCGAGAGGTCGTACGGCGGGAGGACGGCCGTCGAGTCGCCCGAGTGGACGCCTGCCGGCTCGATGTGCTGCATGACGCCCGCGATCCAGACCTCGTCGCCGTCGGAGAGGCAGTCGCAATCGATCTCGACGGCGTCCTCGAGGAAGAGGTCGAGCAGGATCTCGTTGTGCGGGAACAGCTTGAGGATGTTGGCGACGTACTCGGCCACCTCGTCCTTGTTGATCGCGATCCGCATGCCCTGCCCGCCCAGGACGTAGCTCGGCCGGATCAGGATCGGGTACCCGATCCGCTCGGCGACCTCGACGGCCTCCTCGACCGTGTGCGCCATGCCGTAGGGAGGGAACGGGATCTCCAGGTCGCGGAGCACGTGCGAGAACTTGCCGCGGTCCTCGGCGAGGTCCATGTTCTCGAACGGGGTCCCGAAGATGGGCAGCCCGTGGTCGACGATGTCGCGCGCCAGCTTGAGGGCGGTCTGGCCCCCGAGCTGGAGGATGATGCCGTCCGGGTCCTCGAGGTCGATGATGTCGGCGACGCGCTCCCAGAAGACCGGCTCGAAGTACAGCTTGTCGGCGATGTCGAAGTCGGTCGAGACCGTCTCCGGGTTGCAGTTGACCATGATGGCCTCGTAGCCCATCTCGCGCGCCGCGAGGACGCCGTGGACGCACGAGTAGTCGAACTCGATGCCCTGCCCGATCCGGTTCGGCCCGGAGCCGAGGATGAGCGCCTTTTTCCGGTCGCTCCGCTCCGACTCCGACTCGCCCTGGTCGTAGGTCGAGTAGAAGTACGGCGTCTGCGCCTCGAACTCGCCCGCGCACGTGTCGACGACGCGGTACGTCGGCGTGAGCCCGAGACCGATCCGGTGCTCGCGTACCTCCGCCTCGGAGGTCTCGCAGAGGGCGGCGATCTGGACGTCCGAGAACCCGTGCTGCTTGAGCGCCAGGAGGCGGTCGCGGCCGAGATCCGCCAGCGGCGTGCCCTCGGTCGCCGTCTCCATCCGCACGAGGTCCTGGACCTGGTGGAGGAACCACGGGTCGACCTTCGTCACGTCGTGGACCTCGGCGACGGAGGCGCCGAGGCGGAAGGCGTGGCGGATGTTGAGCAGCCGGTCCCAGTACGGCTTCGCGAGCCGCTCGCGGACGACGTGACGGTCGGGGAGCTCGCCGTCGAGACCGGCGTGCCCCTGCTCCAGGCTCTGGAACGCCTTCTGGATCGACTCGGTGAACGTCCGCCCGATCGCCATCACCTCGCCGACCGCCTTCATCTGCGTCGTCAGCTCCTCGTCGACGCCCTCGAACTTGTCGAAATTCCAGCGCGGGATCTTGGTGACCACGTAGTCGAGCGCGGGCTCGAAGCAGGCGCTCGTGGTGCCCGTGACCTCGTTGGGCAGCTCGTCGAGCGTGTAGCCGACGGCGAGCCGGGAGGCCACCTTCGCGATCGGGTAGCCCGTCGCCTTCGACGCGAGCGCCGACGACCGGCTCACGCGCGGGTTGATCTCGATCACGATCATCCGCCCCGACGCCGGGTCGACGGCGAACTGGATGTTGCAGCCGCCCGCGAACGTCCCGATCGAGCGCATCGCCTTGATGGCCGCGTCGCGCATCCGCTGGTACTGCTGGTCGGTCAGCGTCTGCTGCGGGGCGACGGTCACCGAGTCGCCGGTGTGGACGCCCATCGGGTCGAGGTTCTCGATCGAGCAGATGATGACGACGTTGTCCTTGGCGTCGCGCAGGAGCTCGAGCTCGTACTCCTTCCACCCGAACAGGCACTCCTCGATGAGCACCTCGTGGACCGGCGAGAGCTCGAGCCCGCGCGTCACCTTCCGGTCGAACTCGCCCTCGGTCCAGACGATGCCGCCGCCCGCGCCGCCGAGCGTGAAGCTGGGCCGGATGACGATCGGCGCGAACCCGCGGATGCCGTCGGCGCCGCCGGCCAGCTCCTGCGTGATCTCCTTGGCTTCGAGGAGCGACTTCGCCACGCGCGACCGCGCCTGGTCGATCCCGACCCGTTCCATGAGGTCGCGGAAGGCCTGCCGGTCCTCGGTCGTGTGGACGGCGTCCATGTCTACGCCGATGACGGCGATCCCCTCCTTCTCCCAGTAGCCCTCCTGTTGGAGCTGGTCGGCGAGGTTGAGCGCCGTCTGTCCGCCCATCGTCGGGAGCACGGCGTCGGGCCGCTCCTTCTCGACGATCTGCTTGATGCTCTTGGGCGTGAGCTCCTGGAGGTAGACCGCGTCCGCCGTCATGGGGTCGGTCATGATCGTGGCCGGGTTCGAGTTGACCAGGATCACGCGGTAGCCCTCGTCGCGGAGCGCGCGGGCGGCCTGCGTGCCGGAATAGTCGAACTCGCAGGCCTGCCCGATCACGATGGGGCCGGAGCCGATGAGGAGGATCGAGGAGATGTCGGTGCGCTTGGGCATTCTTCGGTACGGGGTACCAGGTGCGGGGATGGGGGGCGACGTACCCGGTACCGCGTACCGAGCACCCGCCGGTGCTAGCTGGCGCTGAAGCCGCCGACGGTCTTCTTGTCCTCCCGCTCGAGGACGACGAGGCAGGCGAACTGGGCAGGCGCCGTGGCGCCGCCGGTGCCGCCCATGGCGGACGTCGACGTGATCCGCCAGTCGTCGTTGAGGAGGGCGGTGAGCTCGTCGACGGCGTCGGTCGGGTGGGTGGGCGCGTAGTGGACGACGACGACCTTGCGTTGGGTAGCCATGGGGTGGGTCAGCCCGCCTCGGCGTCGAGGCCGGACGGGTCGAAGACGTGGGTGAAGGTGAAGGCGTCCGGCGTCGGACCGTGGGCCTGGAGGGATTCGAGGCGCTGCTTGGCCTCGCGTGGGGACGGGCGGTGCCCCTCGTCGACCCACCAGAGGGCGTAGTGGGGCCGGCCGAAGGTGGAGAACCACTCCTTCCGACGCCGGACGTACTGGGCGTGGCCTGACTGGTAGGTGTAGTCGCGCAGCGCGTCGACCGAGCGCCACACGCTCAGATTGACGAGGAGGTGGCTGTCACCGAAGACCCGCCCAACGAGCCGGTTGACCTCGTCGCCCTGGAGGCGCCAGACGAACCCGGGGGACTGCTCGGCGAGTCGGTTCATGGGCTCGATGGCCCGCGCAAACTCCGACATCGTGGTGCCGTCCATGGGCCCGAGGGGGCGAGCGAGGTTGACCTGGGCGAGGTGCATCTACGCGTCCTCGACGGGATCGGCAGACGGCTCGGGGACGGCGGGCTGCGCGAGCTCCCGGCCGTCCATGAGCGCGACGAACTGGTCGAACAGGTAGCGGCTGTCGTGCGGGCCGGGGCAGGCCTCCGGGTGGTACTGGACCGAGAAGCCGGGGAACCGGAGGAACTTGAGCCCCTCGACCGTCTGGTCGTTGAGGTTCCGGTGGTCCACCTCGGCGATCCCGTCGAGGCCGGCTTCCTGAACGGCGAACCCGTGGTTCTGGGTCGAGATCTCGACGTGGCCCGTCGTCAGGTTGAGGACCGGGTGGTTCGCGCCGCGGTGCCCCACCTTCATCTTGTAGACCTCGAGCCCCTCAGCGAGGGCCATGAGCTGGTGGCCGAGGCAGATCCCGAACGTCGGCGTGCCGCTCCCGATGACCTGGCGGGCGAGGTCGACCGCCTCGGGCATCGCGCGGGGGTCGCCGGGGCCGTTCGAGAAGAAGATGCCGTCGGGCTCCCAGGCCATCACGTCGTCGAACGACGTGCCGGCGGGGAACACGCGGACGGCGCAGCCGAGGTGGGCGAACGACCGGAGGATGTTCCGCTTGACGCCGTAGTCGAGGACGGCGACGCGGCGCTCGCCGCTCTCCGCGAAGTCGTACGGCTCGCCGGCGGTCACGCGGCTGGCCAGCTCGAGGCCGGCCATGCTCGGGACGGCCTTCGCCTTGGCGACGAGCGAGGCGTCGTCGAGGTCCTCCGACGAGATCACGCAGTTCATCACGCCCTGCTCGCGGATGTGGCGGACCAGCTTCCGCGTGTCGACACCGGAGATGCCGACGAGCCCGTGGCGCTCCATGTAGGCCGCGAGCGTCTCCTCCATGTCGCTGTTGGACGGGTCGCGTGAGAACTGGCGGACCACGAGGCCGGCGACGTGGGGGCGGGGCGCTTCGGTCGCCTCCTCGAAGGCGCCGTAGTTGCCGATGTGGGGGTACGTCATCAGCATGACCTGCCCGGAGTAGCTCGGGTCGGTCAGGATCTCCTGGTACCCGCTCATCGACGTGTTGAAGCAGAGCTCGCCGGCCGTCTCGCCGACGGCGCCGACGGACTGCCCTTCGACGACGGTGCCGTCTTCGAGCGCGAGCTTGGCGGGGAGCGGAGTGGGCATGGGCGTGGGGTACAAAAAAAGCCTTCCGAAAAACGGAAGGCTCAACGGCGGCGGGGCCGTTCTTGGGAAGGCGAGGCGGTCGAAATCCGGGGGGCTTGCATAGCGTCCGACGGCTCCGCCCAAGCTACGCAGGGCCGCGCGGCGCGGCGGGACACCGTCCCACTTTCACATGGCGTTTGCGACGCGGCCCGTTCCAGCCCCCTCGGAAGGCGTCGGGATTGATCTCTGACGGCGCGTCGCGGGCGCGTATCCTCGCCGACGCCCGTTCCGCTCCCGTGCCCGCCGCGCCGCCCCCGCTCCCCTC
>NZ_MQWD01000001.1:3326737-3360200 GCF_002283365.1 Rubrivirga marina
CCCGACGCGGGCGCTGGCGGCGCTCGCGGTCAGCCTCGCCGTCGTGAACGCGGCGTTCCTGCTCTGGCCGGACCCGGACCTGGGACCCGAGCTCCCGCGGGACGTGGCGCCGAGCGAGCAGATCGTCCTGGAGGTCATCGAGCCGACGACCCAGCCGCCGCCGCCGGCCAACCTCCCCCCTGCTCCGCCGCCGCTCACGACCTCCGACCTCCCGCCGGTCGAGGTGCCCGACGAGGTGATCGAGGAGGACATCGTCCGCGACCTGACGATCCCGACGCCGCCGGTGCCCGCGCCCCGTCGGACCGCGAGCCCGACCCGGACTCCCGTGCCGGCGCCCGCCCCGCCCGCGCCTCCGGGTCCGCCTGCCCCGGCGCCCTCCGCCCCGCCGCCCGCGGCCGACCGGATCGTCGAGCGGCCCGATCGGAGCCCGAGCCTGAGCGGGCAGGCGCTCCCGGTCTATCCCCGCACCGCGTCGGTCTCCGACTTCCGGGGCCGCGCCCGCGTCCGTGTGCTCGTCAGCTCCGGCGGGCGCGTGACCGAGGCGGAGATCCTGGAGCGGGCCGAGTTCCGGGGCGGCCGGGAGGTCGCCGTGCCGTCGTTCCCGCCCGAGTTCGACGCGGCGATCCTCGAGGCCGCGCGGCGCCACGTGTTCCGCCCGGCCCGCGACGGCGGCGAGCGCGTGCGGGCGTACGCCTTCATCTCGGTCTCGCTCGACCCGCCGCAGTAGCGTCCGGCTCCGCCCGCCTCGGCGAGGTCGGGGACGGACCCGAGGCGGACGACGTGGGCTGACTTCACCCGATTTGATCAGTCTCGGGGGCGCGGCGGACGGATCATGGGCGTTCCCGGGCCGATGCCCGCCCCCATGGACCGCGACCTCGCCCTCCCCCGCTACGGACTCGTCTACCGCCTCTTCGGCGCGGTCGTCGCCGTCTGGCTGACGGTCGTCCTCGTGCTCGGCATCCTCGGGCCGGTCTCGAACCTCCCGATCCTGGAGCACACGGCGCGGAACCTGTATTTCCACGTGCCGATGTGGTTCGTGCTCTACGCCGGCGCGATCGCCGGGGCGTGGCACGCCGGGCGCTACCTCGCGACGGGCCGGACGCTCCACGACGTCCGCTCCGAGGCCGCGTGGGTGGTCTCGACGGTGGCCGGAGTGACCGCGCTCGTGACGGGCGTCGTGTGGGCCCGGTTCACGTGGTATCAGGGGACCGGTCTGTGGTGGAGCCCGGAGCCCCGCCAGAACATGGTGGCCGTCCAACTCCTCATCTCGGGCGCCTACTTCGTGCTCCGCGGATCGCTCGACCGGCCCCGCCAGCGGGCCCGGCTCTCCGCCGTCTACGCCCTGTTCGCGACGGCGACGATGCCGTTCCTGACCTACGTCCTGCCGCGCCGGATGGCGAGCCTCCACCCGGGCGCCGAGGGCAACCCGGCGTTCAGCGAGATGGACATCGCGGCCGACATGCGGTGGATCTTCTACGCTGCGGCCGTGGGCTTCCTCCTGCTCGCGTGGTGGCTCTACACGCAGCGCGTTCGGGGGAAGGTTGCGGAGCTCCGCGCCGAGGCGCTCGACGCGCCCACCATCGCCCCGCCCGTCGTCGTCTCCTGATGCAGCCCGCCGACACCACGATCGCCGTCCTCGACCCCGCCTCCGCCCAGGCGGTGACCGAGCAGCCGCCGCAGGGCATCGAGCGCACCATGCTCGCGCAGGACAAGCTCCCGGTCGTGCTGGCCGTCGTCCTCATCGTCTGGCTCGGCGTCCTCCTCCTCCTGTTCCGGACCGACCGCCGGCTCGCCCGCGTCGAGCGTCGTCTCGACGAGCGAGAGGCCGATCGGTCGTAGATTTCCCCCGCCTGCCCCACCTCTCCCATGCGCCCCACGACCCTCCTCGGTATCGCCTTCGTCGGCATCTTCGGGTTCCTCGTGGTCACCAGCTTCAGCGACCAGGTGACCGGCTGGGAGACGTTCGAGGACGCCGCCGAGAACGGCCGGAAGGCCCACGTCGTCGGGACGTGGGTCCGCGACGCGCCCTCGGGCTACGACCCGGCACGAAACGTGTTCACGTTCACCATGGCCGACACCGCCGGGACCGTCCGGTCGGTCGTCTACGCCAATCCGAGGCCGGCCAACTTCGAGGACGCCGAGCGCGTCGTGGTCCAGGGCCGGATGACGGCGGGTGCCCAGGGCGAAGTGTTCGAGGCCGAGCACATCCTGGTCAAGTGCCCCTCGAAGTACAACGACATGCGCGACGTCGAGGGCGGGCACCCGGACGACATCCCGCGCGGTGAGCGGGAGCCAGTCACGACGGCCTCGGCGGGCTCGTGAGTCGTCGCCGGAGGCGGTCGTCGAGCGGGACACCGCGGCGCCGTCGGCGCGGTCCGCTCCTACGCCTGAGTCGGCGGACGTGGATCGGCCTGGGTGTAGCCGGGCTCGCGCTGATGGCCGCCGGCTACGCGCTCGGCTCCCGACCCGAGGCCACCGAGGCGGACGCCCCCGTCCCCCCCTGCCCCAGCACGCCCAACTGCGCCCGGCTCCGGATCCCGATCGCCGAGACGCCGCTGGCCGTGACGAACGCGGTCCACCAAGCGTTCAGCGGGATCGGCGACGACAACGGCCTAGGGGTTCCGAGCGCCTTCGTACCGACCGAGTCCGGTGCCCTCGCCTCGTTCGCTGTTGGGCCGTTCCAGGACGACGTCGTGATCGCCGTCGAGCCCGCGTCCCGCGGCTCTGTCCTGTGGGTCCGCAGCTCGGCGCGCGTGGGCGGGTCCGACCTGGGGGTCAACCGCCGGCGGGCACGGCGGATCGTCGAGGCCGTCGCCGCGTGGCTCCCGCCGGGCAACGTCGACCTCGGCGAGTAGCGGGGACCCCGGCGGGAGACGCGCGTTCGGAACGCCTCCCTCCGCGACCCATGTCCGTCCCCGACCTCGACCTCCAGCGCCTGACCGATCAGATGAAGGGCATGGGGGCCGACGGCCTCCGCCTGCCTCCTCCCGTCCTGGAGATGATGCAGGCCGAGGTCCGCGACTACCGCCCGGCCGGCGAGGACGGCGTGGGCTCGGCGCTCGTGCTCCGCTTTCCGATCCTCGAGACGTTCCAGAACCCGATGGGCTTGATGCAGGGCGGCATGCTCGCCGCCGCCGTCGACAACGTCATCGGCCCGCTCAGCTACCTCGCGGCGCCGCCGAGCGTGACGTCGCAGCTCACGATGACCTACCTCGCGCCGGTCACGCCCGACCTCTCCCACATCGACGTCGAGGCGCGCCTGGTCGCCCGCGCCGGTCGCCAACTCGTGTTCGACGCGACGGTCCGCGCGCCCGACGGGCGGGAGTTGGCGGTGTGCCGCGCCAGCCAGACGATCGTCCGTGGGAAGAGAGCGGCGGGATAGGGCACGGAGCCTGAGGGCCCGGTCCCTCCACCCCACATCCCCTACCCCTCCACCTCGTAGACCGTGACCGGCGTGCCCGACGCCGGGTCGAACCGGCAGCCGGCCTCGCAGCCGAGCGCCGCCAGCGCGCCCGCGTCGAGACGCCCCGCCTCGACCTCCGGCCACCGCGCGTGCATGGCGCCGAGCGCGAACGACGCGCCCGACCCCATCGCCCAGAACCGCGTAAACTCGTGGACCTCGCGCATGTCGTATACGCCGAAGATGCCCGTCGGCGCAGCGATGAGGAGCGAGACCTGCGTGCTCTCGTACGGGTCGCCCTCCTGGTCCGTCTCCGGGTTGAGGTAGTACTCGTCCTTCAGGATCGGGTGGAGCGCGCGGAACGTCTCGAAGATGCCGCGCCGGCTGGTCAGGTCCGCCTCGGGGAAGTGGTCGAGGGCGTCCTGGATCACGAGGTGGTGCGCCGTGTAGCCGACGATCCCCACGCACGCGGCGCCGACGCGGATGACCTTCTCCCCGGCCGCGTCGAGGTCGGGTGGGAGGCGGAGGTCGTTGAACGTCGTGAGCGCGTCGGCGGCCATGGCCGTGCCGCTGGCGGTCCGCGTGACGGTGAGGGTGGACATGCGAGTTCGGTGTTCAGAGGGTGGAGTTCGGTCGGTGCGGGTGGACGCACTCCGACCTCCGGACTCCCCTCGTCGCGACCCTACAGGTACAGCAGGGTCGCGACGAGGAAAAAGACCGTCAGGCCCAGGATGTCGTTCGAGACGGTGATGAACGGTCCCATAGCCAGCGCGGGGTCGATCCCGATGCGGTTGAGGGCGAGGGGGACCGTCGCGCCCACGAGCGTCGACAACACGATGACGATCATGAGAGCGATCGCGGCCGTCAGCGCGAGCCGCGCTGTGTCGTCTCCGAAGCCCGACAGCACGACGATGCCGGCCAGGGCGACGGCGAGGACGACGCCGTTGAGAAGCGCCACGCCGAGCTCCTTGCCGATCCGTCGCGCGAGGTCGCTCCGCCACAGGTCGCCCGAGGCGAGGCCCTGGACCGCGATCGCCGACGATTGAATGCCGGCGTTGCCGGCCATCGCCATCACGATGGGGATGAACAGCGCGAGGACGGGCGCGATCGTCAGCGCCTCCTCGAACCCGACGATCACGAGGCCCGACACGTACGCCCCACACAGCCCGAGGAGGAGCCACACGAGCCGGCCGCGCGACACGGCGAAGATGCTCGACGAGAGCTCTTCCTCGCCCGTGATGCCGACCGCGCGCTGGAGGTCTTCCTCGGCCTCCTCGCGGATCACGTTCATCACGTCGTCGATCGTGATCCGGCCGAGGAGCCGGCCGCCGGCCGAGACGACCGGGAGCGCGACGAGGTCGTACCGCTCCATGATGCGCGCGACCTCCTCCTGGTCGAGGTCGGGCTCGACAGAGACGGCGTCGCCCTCACAGACCTCGTGGACCGGCGTGTCGGCCGGCGACAGGAGCAGCCGCTTGAGCGGGATCACGCCGGCCAGCTTGTTCTCCTCGTCGACGGCGTAGACGGCGAAGACGGGGTCGACGGCGTCGGCGTTGGACCGGACGGCCTCGGTCGCCTCCGCGACGGTCGCGGTGAGCGGGACGGCGACGACCTCGGTCGCCATGAGCCCGCCGGCCGTGTCCTCGCCGTAGCTGAGGAGCGCCTCGATGTCGACCGCGTCTTCGAGCTGGACCAGGACGTCCTCCGCCTGCGTGACGTCGACGTCGGCGAGGACGTCCGCCTGGTCGTCCGACGCGAGCGGGTCGATGAGGGCGACCAGCTCGGGCGTCGAGAGGCCGTCGAGGAGGTCGACGCGCTCGGCGCTCTCGAGCTCGGGGAGGGCGCGGCTCGTGACCTCCTCGGGGAGCCAGCGGAACACGACGCGGGCGAGGTCGGCCGGGAGGTGCTGGAGGAGCGCCGCGAGGTCGGCCGGCCGGAGGTCGGCGACGAGGTTGAGGACGTGGCCGCGATGGCCGGCCTCGACGAGATCGACGACGGCCTCGACGAGGTGGTCATCGACGAGCGTCGGCGAGTCGGGGGGGACGACGGGGGCGGCGTTCTCGCTCACGGGCCGGGGGGACGGGCGGCGGGGCCGCCGAGGTGGCGGGCGAGGCGGACGAAGTCGGACGGCGAGACGGCCTCGGGCCGGAGCGTCGCAGCCCACTCCGGGACCTCGACGCCGGCCCCGTCCGCGAGCGGGCCCAGGCTGTTGCGGAGCATCTTCCGCCGCTGCCCGAACGCCGCGCGGACCGTCCGCTGCAGGGCCGCGAAAGGTACGTCCGGCGCCTCCGCAGACGCGAAGTCGAGCGCGACGACGGCGCTCTCGACGTTGGGCCGAGGGCGGAAGCAGTGGCGCGACACGTCGAAGAGCGGCCGGGCGTCGGCGTAGAGCGCGAAGTAGACCGAGAGCGTGCCGTAGGTCTTCGACCCGTGCGGGGCCACGATCCGGTCGGCGACCTCCTTCTGCACCATCACGACCGCCCGCGCCACGTGCTCCCGCGCGTCCAGGAGGGCGAAGAGGATCGGCGACGTGATGTAGTACGGCAGGTTGCCGACGACGTGAAGGGCGGCCTTCGATTCGTCGGCCCCACTCGCCTCGGCGGCCTGCCGGTCGCGGTCAACGTTTTGCCCAGTCCCCGCCCCCCCTTCCGCCGTCCCCGCCCGCAGCGCCCCCCAGTTCGTGTCGAGCACGTCGCCCGCGCGAACGTCGAGGCGGGGGTAGGCGGTGCGGAGATGTGTGATGGCCTCCTCGTCGACCTCTAGCGCGATCAGGTCGGGGTAGCGCCGAAGCAGGTCGCCCGTCAGCGCGCCCTCGCCGGGGCCGATCTCGACCACCTGCGCGCCAGGCGGTGCGTCGACCGCGTCCACGATCTTTCGGATCGTGTTGGGGTCGGTCAGGAAGTGCTGGCCGAGACGCTTTTTCGGACGGACGGACACGGGCGGGCGCGAGAGGGGCCCTACAGAGTAGAGGCGCGCGAGGAGCGGAAGCGTCCTCGCGGGGATCTCTACCCCCTCTTCTCCATCTCCGATCCGCTAGGCCGGCCGGTGACCGCGGCGGTACCACAGCAATCCCCCGAGGCCGATCGCCCCGAGGTAGGCCAGGATCGTCGCGACCCACGAGATCAGGAGGCCCTGCTGGCGCGTCTCGGGCCGATAGCGGAGCGTCACGATGTGCTCGCCAGCCGGCACGGGGATCCCGCGGAGCAGGAAGTCGGTCCGGACGATCGGCGCCTCCTGGACGCCGATCTGCGCGGTCCAGCCGGCCGGATAGTAGACCTCGCTCGCCACCAGGAGTCGCGGTCGGTCGGTCTGCACACGGTACACGATCTCGTCGGGTTCGAACCGTTCGAGTTGGACGCTCGCGCCGGCCGAGTCGGGGGGGGCGCCCGTGAGGGCCTCAGCGGAGAGGTCGCCCGGGAGCGGCTCGGACACGAACGCCACGCGCGACAGATCGGTGGCCTCGTCCCGGATCCGGGCCACGAGAGCGTCGTCGTCCGCGACCACGGCGACCGAGTCGACGAGGAAGGCCCGGGGAAGGGCCGACGAGTCGACGGCGACGACGAGGCCGGTCTGCTCGTCCTGGAACACGGGCTCGTAGCCGGGCACGATGCCCGGGAGCACCGTATACCGGGCCGAGAGGAGCGACAGCGCGTTCCGGTTGAGGCCCGTCGAGTCGTCCGGGAGGAGCCGGTCGAAGTACTCCTGGATGAGGGCCAGCTTGGCGCCGTGGTAGCCGCCGACCGACTCGTAGAAGTACGACGGCACGGCGTTCTGCGACCAGTTGTTCGGCAGCACGCGGAACCGGCCGGGCCCACCCGCCTCGGCGACGCGCTCGACGAGGTACTGGTCGGCCTGCGTCGGCTGGATCTGGGCCTCGATGCGGGACGTCCGGCGGAGCGACGGGTCGTCCTCGTTGAAGTAGCGCCGCCCCACGCCCCACAGGTCGAAAGTGGCGAGCAGGGCGAGGCCGGCAAGGACGGCCCACGCGGGCGCCTTCTTCCACAGGAGCGCCGCCGCGAGGCCGAGGGCGACCAGGAGCAGGAGCATCGACCGGCCGGCGTCGTCCGAGAACAGGTCCTCGCGCTGGCCTTCGACCTCGTCGAGGTACTGCGCCGTCATCTGGCGGACCTGCGGGTCGGCCGGCGAGAGGCCGCTCTGCTGTGCGGCCATCATGGCGATCTGCGCGCCTTCGTCGGGCTTCTCGAAGTCGAGCGGGCCGCCGCCCGTGAGCCACATCCCCCCGATGAGGATCGCCAGGACGGCGCCGGCGCCGAGGACGACGCGCTGCTTGCGGTCCTCTGCCTCGGGCGTCGCCTCCCGGCGAGCGAGATAGTACGCCCCCCACCCCGCGAGGAGCGCCACGAGGAGGACCACTGCCGCCAGCCACGTCTCCGGCACGCGGAAGGCGTCGAAGAGCGGGAGCACCTCGAACGCCGGCCGGTTCAGGAGGGGGAGGTTCTCTCCGAGCGAGAACCCGACCATGAGGAGCCCTGCGACGGCGAACGCGATCACGGACCGCCGCGCCACGCCGACGGCACCTACGAACGCGAGAAAGGCGACCACCGGGCCGACGTAGTGCGGGCCCTCGGTGAACGGCTTGGCGCCCCAGTAGGTCTGCCCGCCGCCGCCGTAAGCGTTCGGGATCACGAGCGTCAGAAGCTCGCCGAAGCCCTGGCTCCAGGCCATCGCGTACTCCCACGCGAGCCCGCCTCCGGGCCCGGCCGATCGGATCGTGAACGCCTTGTACTCCGCCTGCAGGAGGTACGGATCGGCGACAATGGCCAGGGCCACGACGCTGCCGAGGCCGAGGAGGCCGGTCGAGACGGCCCACGTCTTCGCGCGACCGTCGCGGGCCGCCGCGATGCCCTCCGCGATCCACCAGATGACGGCCGCGATGACGATGTAATACGTGATCTGGACGTGGCCCGCGCGAAGGTTGACCGCCGCCGCGATCGCGAACAGGAGCGTCAAGAGCGCGCTCATCATCTTGCCGGTCTCGGGTGTCCGACGGATCAGCGCGGCGAACGCCAGCAGCAACCACGGGGCGTAGCTGAGGGCGATGAACTTGGTGTTGTGCCCGGCCGTGAGGATGATGGGCAGGTACGTCGAGAGCCCGTAGCCGACCGCGGCCAGCACGCCAGCGAGGGGCCACCGCGTCAGGTAGAAGACGAGGAGGTACGTCCCCAGCAGAAGCACGAAGAAGTGCGCGACGGGCCAGAGCCCGGCCTTCCGGAGGGCGCTCACGACGGTGTCGGCGCCGGGCACGCGGGAGCCGCCGAGGATCATGGTCCCGGGCATCCCGCCGAACACGTTCGGGGCCCACTCGGGCCGGACGCCCGACTCGGCCTCGTACTCGAGCATGGCCTCCGCCGTCGCCGCCCACTGGACCGTGTCGCCGCCCACGAGCGTCCGCCCGCCGAACGTCGTCGACGCGAAGAAGCCGATGGCGACCAGGAACAGGAAGCCGATGCAAACGGCCTGCTGGACCCACGTCGGCTGCCTGTCCCACAGCGACGCCTCGCGTGTGACGGGACCGGCGCGGCGCACGCGGCTCCGCTGCTTCCAGACCTCGTTGCCTTCGAGGGGCGCGGGCCCCCCCGCCGCCCCGGGGCGGCTCTTCCTCGACTTCGCCATGAGCTGAGCTTAGATGTGAGTCGGGCGCGCCACCCGGCGCGCCTCGGCAGACTGGCGGAGCGCCTCGGCCGCGGCGGCCGGCACGTCGTCGAGCGTCACCAACGCGACGCGCACGGCGACCGTGCCTCGGGGCACGAGCACGTTGCGGACCTCGACGTCGTACGACGCGGGCGGCAACGAGCACGCCGGCGCGAACACGCCCGGGTCGACGGTCCCGTCGACGTAGACGTACACGGTGTCGCCGAGCGCGCGGGCCACCAGCGGAAGCGGCGCGAGATCCCCGCCGAAGCCGAGCGTCACCGCGTCGTACAACACCTCCACGACGCCGTCGGGCGTCACGCCGGGGTCGACGCCGACGCCGGGCGCCGTCGTCACGGTGATCTGCGGGTCGATGGCGTCGACGAACGCGACCGTGAGCGTGTCGCCGACGCCGGAGCCGTCGGCCAGGAGGAGGCCGCCCGTCGTCGTAGCCCGTGACGTCTCGGCGGAGCAGTCGCCGAGCGAGCACCCGCCGGTGGCGAGCGCGACGAGCAGGCACAGAAGGGCAGGGCGCATGGGTCGCAAGATAGGCCGGCTCAGTCGCCCCTCTTGTCCGATCCGGCGACACGCCTCAGGTCCCCGTGCGCCGTCAGCTCGCCCGCGAGGACGGCACGGACGCGCTCCTGGAGATCGGCGGCGTCGCCACGCGAGAGGCCGACCGTCGGGATCGGCTCGCCGATGACGAACCGCGCCTCGCCCGGCCGCGCCGTCTTGAGCCGGTTCGAGAACAGCCCGGCGTGCCCCACCATCGTCACGGGCACGACCGGCACGCCCGACTCGATGGCCAGCACGAACGGCCCACGCATGAACGGCCGGAGCGCGTGCGCGTGGCTCCGACCGCCTTCCGGGAACAGCAGCACGGAGTCGCCGCCCTGGATCCGCTCGGCGACGCGCCGGAGGTCGCGGACCGACGCCCGCGCGTTCGAGCGGTCGATGAACAGGCACGCCGTCTTCTCCAACACCCACCCCACGACGGGCCACTCGCGGATCTCGTGCCGCGCGACGTAGAGGAACGGTCGGGGGAAGCCGACCATGGCCACCGGAATGTCGAGCGAGTTCACGTGGTTCGACACGAACACCACGGGCCCGTCGGGCAGCGGCGCGCGCTCCTCGACGCGGACGCGCATCCCGACGACCGCGAGGATCACGCGGGCCCACGGGCGCATCCAGGCGCGGAGCGTCTCCGCAGTCGGGGCGAACACGGAGTGGATCACGACGCCGGGACTCATCGTGACCGTGAAGAACGACGCCCAGAGGAGCGTCCAGACGAACCAGACCCGTCGGCCGAGCGACGGCGACGGCGGATCGAGGTGGAGGGCGGGCGAAGCGACGGGGGGCACGGCCGGAAGCTATCCCCGCTTCGCCGCTCGCTGCGCGGCCCGCGCCGACCGAATCAGCGTCGTCGCGGACGCGAGCCCGGTCGTCCGCGCTGGGTCCGGCAACCCGTCGAGGATCAGCGGCCCGTCCACGCCCGCCTCGGCGAGCGCCCGGAGGTGGGCGTCCCACCCGACCGCACCGGCGCCGATCTCGTCGTCGACCCACTCACCGTCGGTTACTCCGCCGTCGCGGACGCCCACACAGAATGCGAGCGACGCGTCGAGAACCGCGGAGAGCCCGTCGGCCGGCGCCTCGCCGCTGGCGAGTGCGTCCGCCGGCCGCCAGTCCGCGCCCACCGCCCCGTGGTCGACCGCAGCGAGGAGCGCGGCGAGGTCGGCGCCCGTCGCTACGTCGGTCCCGAGAAGGTTGCGGACGGCGAGTCGGAGCCCGAGCGCCGCCGCCCTATCCCCTGCCTGGCGCAGCGCGTCGGCGGCCGCCTCCAGCTCGAACCCCGGTGCCGCGAGCGCGCCGACGCGGACGAGGTCGCAGTCGAACCGGCGGGCGAAGGCGGCGACGTCGTCGAGGCGGGCGAGGTCGTTGAGCCAGACGGCCCGCGACGCCGCCGAGCCCTCGAACAGCCCCGGGTCGAGTGCGACGACCGCCAGCTCAGCCTCCTCCAGTCGACGCCGAAGCGGCGCCTCGTTGATCTCGGGCACGCGACCGCCCTCCGAGCCCCGGAGCGCGACGCCGTCGAGGCCCCACAGGAGGGTCAGCTGGACCGCTCGGGCGGGGTCGTCCGTGGCGATGTCGGGCGTCCAGGCGGTCGTCATCGGGGAGAACGAGTGGCGAGGGTGTCCGAGGACGGAGCGGGGATGCGAGCGGCCTCAGCGGTCTGTTCGATGAGGGCGGCGGCGAGATCGACCCCGCCCGCGTCCACGTCGAGGCGGATGACGGGGACGCCATCGACCGTGGCCGGGCCCTCCCCGCCCGCCACGACGAACGCGCGGATCTGGTCGCGCGGCCACAGCGAGCTTCGGAGCACCTGGCGGACGCCGTCGCCCCCCGGCCAGAAGGCGACTTCCACCGTCCGCTCGGGGACCGTCGCGTACTGCGAGCGCTGGACCAACACGTGGGCCGCCTCGATCACCGCCGGCACCGCGCCCCCGTCGACGCGCGTCCCGAGGACCACGAGCTCCGCCCGCCCCAGCGGGTGCCGGCCTGGGATGAACCCGCCCACGAGCGGGATCCCGAGGTCAGTCTGAAAGCGCGCCTGCAGGCGGCCGTCGCCAAACGGCGTGACGCCGGCGCGGACGAGCGCACGGCGGATCGCGGCCCGGCGGGGCGTCGTCGATCGCGCCTCGGCGAGCGTGTCCGTCAGGGCGGCCACGGCGCGGGCGGACGGCACCGCCTCGGGGCCGAAGTGGGCGGCCTCATCGGCGCCGGCGCACCCCGCAGCCGTCAGGCCGACGAAGCCAGCGAGGAGCGAGACGAGGAGCGGAGCGCGCATAATCACGAAGGGGCCGCCCGACAACTGCCGGACGGCCCCGAGGCGTTGGCCGCGGAGGCCTATTGGAAGCCGAACGTGAGGCCGGCCGTGAAGCCGATCGACGGCTTCGGCGAGTTGGCGCCGCCGATGGCGTACCCAAACTCGGTGTATTCCTCCTGGACCGCGCCCTTGACGAAGAGCGAGGCCGGGATGGACGGCGGGGAGATCCGGACGTACGGCGCGATGGTGCCGGCGTGGCCGCCGATCCCAGCCGTCGTCCCGATGTTCTCGACCACCGGGTTCGAGTGGCGCGTCTGGATCTGCGCCGCGGCGCCGATCTCGAAGATGTTGAAGCGCACACCGCCGCCGAACATGAAGTTCCAGATGTCGTCGCCGTCGAGGCTCGACTCGTCGAACGCGGTCGCCTCGTTGTCGTCGATGCCCTGGAGCATGTAGTAGTCGATGCCACCGAAGAGGCGGAACCGCTCGCTCGGGTAGTCGAAGTCCGCGCCGATGTTGATGGCGTCCCGGCCGTCCGAGTTGGAGAGCGTCGAGGGGAGCAGGAGCGGCTGGAACGACGCGTCGCCGGCGACGCTCGCGGTCGGGCGGACGGTGCCCGTGGCGTTGATGGAGAGCGGAAGTTCGACGTCCAGCGTGCCGTTGCCGTCGACGTCGACGAGGGCCCGGGCCTGCTCGCCGTCCTCGCGCTCGCTGCCGAAGTCAAAGACGTACCCGGCGTGGACGCCCGCGACGGGACCGCGGGCCTCGCCGTAGACCTTGAGGCCCTGGAGGCCGAAGTCGCTCTCCAGATCGCCGACGCCGTTGGAGAACAAGGAGGACGGGTTCTCCCCGGCCTGGAACTCGTTCTTCGCGACCGTGAGGTTCGCGCCAGCACCGATCCGAGCGATGGGGAGGTTCAGGAAGTCGATCTGCGCGCCGACGTTGACACGCTGCGTGACGATGTCGCCATTCGAGGTGGCCACGGCGAGCTCGCCCTCGTCGCCGGTCACGTCCCAAATGCTCTCGCTCTCGCCCCAGGCGTAGGACGCCCAAAACTTGATCGGGGAGGCCGTCACGGAGCGGCCGAAGGCGTAGGTGTCCTGGATCGTCTCCGGGGACTGAGCGGCGTGTGCCGTCTCGAACACGCCCGGGACGGCGTTCGCCTCGGTGCGCGGCGAGTCGTTGGCGGTGTCTTTCTTCTTGTCCTTGTCGCCGTCGGTCGGGCCGACGACGAGAGAACCGGCCAGTAGGCCGACGAGTGCCACGTTGAGCATGTGGGGAGCCTCTAGGGAGTTTCGGGGGGAAGTGCGGTGGGACGCGGACGAGGCAGCGTCCGCTCGGCCCCTCCAAAGCCCCCCTCGCCTGAGAGTTCCGAAGCGCTTTCGAGATGCCCCCCGTTGAACCCTCGAATCGGGGCCCCAGGAGGCCCTGAGCTGCCTCCCGCGTACCTTCTTCGCACACGCTCCCTATCCGAATGGACTCCCCCGCCCGCGCTGCCCAGGCTCTCCTCGACCGCGAGCGAGCGCTCCTCGCCGACCTCGGCGGCCTCCTCGACCGGGCCGACGCCCCCGACGACACGCGCCGCCGTCTGGCCGACCTCGCCCGGACGCTCGACGAGCTGTTCCTGCTCGTGGTCGCCGGCGAGTTCAACGCGGGCAAGTCGACGGTCGTGAACGCGCTCTTCGGGCGGCGGATCATGGAGGAGGGGCCCGTCCCGACAACGGACAAGATCACGGTCCTGCGCCACGGCGACGCCGAGGCGACGCATCGGCGAGGCGAGTTCATCACCGAGCGGCACCTCGACCACCCGCTTCTCGAAAGCCTCGCCCTCGTCGACACGCCGGGCACCAACTCGATCGTCAAGGAGCACCAGGCCCTCACGGAGGACTTCATCCCGCGCGCCGACCTCGTCCTGTTCGTCACGAGCTACGACCGGCCGCTCTCGGAGTCCGAGCGCCAGTTCCTCGAGTACATCCGCGGCGCCTGGGGCAAGCGGTTGGTCGTCGCCGTCAACAAGGCCGACCTCGCGGAGACGGAGGCGGCGCTCGCCCAGGTGCTGGAGCACGTCCGCGACGGCCTCGTCCGCATCTTCGCCGAGGCGGGCATCGAGGACCCGCGACCGCCCCTCCTCTTCCCCGTCGCCGCCCGCCTCGCGCTCCAGGCCAAGGAGGCCGACCCCGACGGCTACCGCGCCGACCCGCGGTGGGAGCGGTCGCGGTTCGCCCCGTTCGAGCGGTTCCTGACCGAGACGCTCACCGACGACGCGAGGCTGGCGCTCAAGCTGGCGGCGCCGCTCGACGCCGTCGGCACGCTCCTGCGCGACGTCCGCCAGCGGGTCGAGGCACAGCGCGAGGTGCTCGCAGAGGACGAGGTCCAGCTCGCCGCACTTAACGGCCGGTTCGAGGAGGTCGGCGGCCAACTCGACGACATCGCCGGGCGGGCGGTCGCCGAGGTCGACCGCGAGCTGTTGGAGATGGAAAAGCGCGGGGTGCGCTTCCTCGACGACACGATCCGCGTGTCGCGTCTCAACCTCATCCGCGACCGGAACGCGTTCCGTGAGGAGTTCGACCGACAGGTGGTCCGCGACGCCGAGCAGCGGATCGAGACGCGCCTCGGCGAGGCCGCCGACGCCCTCCTCCGCCGCGTGTTCGAGCTGTGGAATGAGACGTACTCCCGGCTGACGGACCTCAAGCGGAAGGAGACGGGGATCGCGGGCGGGTTTATGTACGACCGCGACGAGGTGCTCCGCGACGTGATCCGCGAGGCCCGGCGGACCATCGACCAGTATGACATGGGCGAGGAGGCCCGCCGGTTGCTGGAGAACGCCCGCTCCGCCCTGACCGTCGGTGGCGTGACGGCCGTCGGGATCGGGGCCCTCGCCGTCGTCCTCATCGCGACGACGGCGTTCGACGTCACGGGCGGCGTGCTCGCCGCCGGGGCGCTCGCCACGCTCGGGTTCATCGTGCTGCCGGCCCAGCGGCGCCGCGCCGTCCGCGAGTTCTCGGCCCGCGTCGACACCCTCCGGGAGGAGCTGCGAGGCGGCCTCGACCGCGAGTTGAACCAGGAAGTGGAGCAGGCCGTCGGGAAGGTCCGCGCGCTCGTCCGGCCCGTCGCCAAGCTGGCCCTCGACGCCCGCGCCGACCTCGACGCCATGGCGGCCGAGGCGGGCCGCCTCGGGGACGAGACCGACGCGCTCCGGGCCGAGGTCCGCCAGTCGTACGGGACGGCTGAGGTCGAGGGCTGACCGCCCCGCCTAGTCCTCGGCTCGGGCTTCCCGTTTGCGGGCCAGCCGCTCCTGGACGCGAGCGCGCCCGGCGTACCATTCCATCACCGGCGTCACCGAGAGGCCGTGGACGACGATGCTGGTCGTGATCGTCACGAGGACGAGGCCCAGCAGGAGGTCCGAGAAGCCGTCGTTCAGGCCGTGCGTCTCGGCGAACATGAGGTAGTACACCGACCCGATCCCGCGGACGCCGAACCACGCGATGAGCTCGCGCTGGAGCCCGGTCGTGGGCGAGCCGAGGAGACCGACCCAGACGGCGAGCGGGCGGATCACGAGGAGCACGGCCGGGACGAACCACAGCATCTCGACCGTCCACACGGCGCGGTGGAGGAGCGCGCCGACGAGGACGACGAGCGTGACGGCGCCGATCCGCTCGAACTGCTCGGCGAACCCGAGGACGGCGCTCGCCATGTACGCGGGCGCCGAGTGTTCATCGACGGCGACCTCCTCGTCTTCCCCCTCGTGCGCCATCGCCTCGACGTCGTCGGCCGGCTCGTCACCGGTCTCCCGGCGCTCCTCGTTGCGGAGCGCGAGGCCGGCCGCGAACGCCGCCAGGAACGCGTACGTCCCGATGAGGAGCGCGACGCCGTAGCTCAGGGCCACGAGCCCGAGCGCGAGGAAGTCGTCGCTGCCGACGGCCTCCTTGTGCGCCCGCCGGAGGTGGACCACGAGCCGCCCCACGGCCGTCCCGAGGCCGGCGCCCACCGCGATCCCCCCGAGCACGGCCCAGACCACGTCCTTCAGGATCCACGTCGTGAAGCCCTCGCCCAGGTCGTGGAGCCCGAGCAGTCCGAGGCCGAGCATGACGAAGGGGAACGCGGCGCCGTCGTTGAATCCGGCCTCACCCGTCAGCGAGAACCGGAGGCGGTCCGTGTCGTCGGGGTCCTCGATCTGGACGTCGGAGGCGAGGACCGGGTCGGTCGGGGCGAGGACAGCGCCGAGGAGGACGGCCGCGCCCCACGGGATCCCGAGGCCGAAGTACGCCAGCGCCGCGATGCCGAAGACGGTGAGCGTCATCGAGACCGTCGCGAGGCGGAGCGGGAGCCGCCACCGGCCGTCGGAGAGCGGCGTCCGGAGCTTGAGGCCGGCCGCGAACAGCGACAGGATCACGGCGATCTCGGTCAGCACCTCCAGCGTCCCGGCCTCGTCGATCGGGTCGATGACGAGGAGGCCGATCCCGAGGGGCCCGATGCCGAGCCCGACGAGGAGGTACAGCTGGGCCGTCGAGAGGGGGAGCCGGGCGAGCGTAGTCTTGGCCAACGCCATGAGCGTCAGCAGGAGGCCGGCGACGACAAACCAGAGGGCGAAGGGCACGAGCGGATGGGGGGCGGCGTCGGCGAACGCCGTGCTCGGCGGCCGCGGTCCCTAGGCGACCTCAGTAGCGAGTTGCCTGAGGAAGTCCCGGAGGAACGCCGCCCGGCGCTCCGCCTCGGCCCGGCCCGCCTCCGTTCGCATCGTGGCCGGCAGCTTCAGCAACTTGACGAACAGGTGATCGGTCGCCCACCGCTTGTCGTCGAGCGCCCGCGCGGGCGGCTCCGACGGGACGGGGTCGTCGGGGTGGACGATCCCCGAGCCGAACACGGCCGACATCGCATACATCCGGGCCAGCCCGATGGCGCCGAGCGCGTCGAGCCGGTCGGCGTCCTGGACGACCTCGGCCTCGACGGTCTGGGGTTCGATCCCGGCCGAGAAGCTGTGGGCCTCAACCGCGTGCGCCACGGCGGGGAGGTCCGCCTCGGGGAAGCCCTCGGCCCGGAGCCAGCGCGCCGCCTCGTCGGCCGCGATGCGCGACGCCCGTTTCCGATCCGGCGAGTCCTTCGCGACCGTCACGACGTCGTGGAGCCACGCCGCGGGCACGACGACGCCGAGGCGGGCGCCCTCGGCCTCGGCCAGCCGCCCCGCCCACGCCACGACGCGGCGGACGTGGGCGAGGTCGTGGGCCGGGTCGCCGGCCATCCGCTGGCGGACGAACGCCTCGCAGCGCTCGCCCCAGGCGTCGACCTCGGCCGCGGTCACGCGACGACGAAGTTGACGAGCCGGCCCGGCACCGCGATCTCCTTGCGGACAGTCCCTTCCTCGAGGTACCGCGCCACATTCGGCTCCTCGCGGGCCGCCGCGAGCATCGCGACCTTGTCCGCCTCGGCGTCGACCAGGACGGTCCCGCGGAGCTTGCCGTTGACCTGGACCGCGATCTCGACCGTGTCGGCCTTGAGGAGATCGGGGTCGGCCTCCGGCCACGGCTCGTAGGTCAGCGTCTCGTCATGGCCGAGTTGGCGCCAGAGCTCCTCGGCGAGGTGCGGCGCGAACGGCGCCAGCAGGAGCGTGAACGTCTCGGCCGTCGCCTGCGGGATGTGGCCCCACTTGGTGGCGGCGTTGACGAACTCCATCATCGCCGCGATCGCCGTGTTGAAACGGAGGCCCTCGACATCGTCGGTGACCTTCTGGATCGTCGCGTGGAGGACGCGCTGCTGCTCGCGCGTCGGCTCGGCGTCGAGGACGGTCGCGGCGCGGCGCCCGGTGTCCGGGTCGATGACGAGGCGGTAGGCCCGCGCCAGGAAGCGGTGGACCCCGTCGACGGAGCGCGTATTCCATGGCTTCGTCTGCTCCAGCGGCCCCATAAACATCTCGTAGAGCCGGAGCGAGTCGGCCCCGTAGGCGTCGACGATGTCGTCGGGGTTGACGACGTTGCCGCGGCTCTTCGACATCTTGTGGGCGCGCGAGGTCACGCGGACGTCGGCGTGAGCCGCCAGCACGAAGCCGTCGCCCTTTTTCTTGACCTCGTCCTCCGAGACCTGGACGGCGACCAGGGTCGAGCCGTCGCGGGCGTCCTGCCAGTCGGCGTCGTCCCCGTCCGCCTCGGTGGCGTGCTCGGCCGAGACCCACCCGAACGGCACGCCGTCGTCGCCGACGCGCCGGAACGCCGTGTACTCGACCTCGCCCAGGATCATGCCCTGGTTGACCAGCTTCTGGAACGGCTCGTCCGTGCTCACCACGCCCGCGTCAAACAGCACCTTGTGCCAGAACCGGGCGTAGAGCAGGTGGAGCACGGCGTGCTCGGCCCCGCCGATGTAGAGGTCGACCGGCATCCAGTACCGCTCCTTGTCGGGGTCGACGAAGGCGTCGGCGTTGTCGGGGTCGATAAAGCGGAGGTAGTACCAGCAGGAGCCGGCCCACTGGGGCATCGTGTTGGTCTCGCGCCGCGCCGGACGGCCCGTCTCCGGGTCGGTCGTCTCGATCCACTCGGCCGCGTTCGCGAGCGGGCTCTCGCCGTTGTCGGCCGGCCGGTACTCGTCGACCTCGGGGAGCGTGAGCGGGAGGACGTCCGGCGGGAGCGGCTTCGGGACGACGTCGCCGTCCTCATCCGTCGTGTGGATCACCGGGATCGGCTCGCCCCAGTACCGCTGGCGGCTGAACAGCCAGTCGCGGAGCTTGTAGTTGACCTGCCGCCGGCCGACGCCGTTCGACTCGAGCCACGCCGTCACGTCGGCCTTCGCGGCCGGGACCATGAGGCCGTCGAGGCGGACGCCCTGGTCGGCGATGCCGGCCACGGGGCCGCCGCTCGCGTCGGAGTTCATCAGCGTGCCCTCGTTGCCGGCGTAGACCTCCGAGAAGTGGTGGGGCGCGTCGTTGTACTCGCCGAACAGCAGGTCGGCCTCGGTGTCGGTCGGCACGTCGGGGCCGGCGTGCTGAGCCAGCCACGACGCCGGCGGACGGACGACCGGGCGGATCGGGAGGCCGTGGACCTGCGCGAACTCGAAGTCGCGCGCGTCGTGGGCGGGGACGGCCATGATGGCGCCCGTCCCGTAACCCGCGAGGACGTAGTCGGCGATCCAGACCGGCACCTTCTGGCCGTTGACCGGGTTGACGGCGTGGGCCCCGGTGAACACGCCAGTCTTCGCCTTCTGCTCCATCCGGTCGCGCTCCGTCTTCCGCGACGCCGCCGCGACGTACTGGCGGACGGCCTCGGCCTGGCCCTCCGTCGTGATCTCGTTCACGAGCGGGTGCTCAGGAGCCAGCACCATGTAGGTCGCGCCGAAGAGCGTGTCGGGCCGGGTCGTGAACACGCGGATGCGAACCGCCGGGTGACCGAACACGCCGAAGTCGACCTCGGCGCCCACGCTCTTCCCGATCCAGTTGCGCTGCATGGCCTTGACCGACTCGGGCCAGTCGAGGTCTTCCAACCCATCGAGCAGCCGATCCGCGTACTCCGTGATCCGGAGCATCCACTGCCGCATCGGGACCTGGACGACGGGGTGCCCGCCGATCTCGCTCTTCCCGTCGACGACCTCCTCGTTCGAGAGGACCGCGCCCAGCTCGGGGCACCAGTTGACGGGAGCGAACGCCTCGTAGGCGAGGCCCTTCTCGTACAGCTTCAGGAAGATCCACTGCGTCCACTTGACGTAGTCCGGGTCGGTCGTGTTGACCTCGCGGGACCAGTCGTAGGAGAACCCGAGGCGCTGGAGCTGGCGGCGGAAGGTGGCCACGTTCCGCTCGGTCGTCACGCGCGGATGGATCCCCTCTCGGATGGCGGCCTGCTCGGCCGGGAGCCCGAACGCGTCCCAGCCCATCGGGTGGAGCACGTTGAAGCCGGTCATCCGCTTGTAGCGCGAGACGATGTCGGTCGCGGTGTAGCCCTCGGGGTGGCCCACGTGGAGGCCGGCGCCCGACGGGTACGGGAACATGTCGAGCGCGTAGAAGCCCGGCTTGTCGGCGTCGAAGCCGTCGTCGCCGGGGCCCGGCTGGCGGAAGGTGTCGTGCTCCCGCCAGTAGTCCTGCCAGCGGGGTTCGATCTCGTCGTGGGGGTATCCGGCCATGCCTGGGTCTGCGCAGAAGGGGCCAGGAAGCTACCGCGCCCTCCCGCGGGGGATCCCACAGCACCACCGAGGCGGCCCGTCCCAGGACGGTCTTCCGCCAGGGTTCGTGCGTGACGGCCATTCCGGCGCCTCTCCGTAGTGTGTGGGGACTCCCCGGCTCACATGGCCTCCCCCGCTCCCGCCTCCGACATCGACGGCGTCGTCCGTGCGCTGGACGGCATTGTGGACGACTGCCGCGTCCGACACTGCCGCCTCGGCCTGTTCGCCGCGCTCTACCGGCGCGTGACGGTCGAGGTGAAGGGCCGCATGGGGAAAGGCCAGTTCGTCGACGCCGAGCGGATGGAGCGGCTCGACACGCGGTTCGCCAACCGCTACCTCGAGGCGTACGCCCGTCACCGGTCCGGCGAGGCGCCGACGCGGGCCTGGGCCGCCGCGTTCGAGGCACGGGAGGACGACCGCCTCGTCGTGCTCCAACACTTGCTGCTGGGCATGAACGCCCACATCCTCCTCGACCTCGGCGTGACGACGGCCGAGATCGCGCGGCGCCACGACACCGACGGCCTCAAGCACGACTTCGATGCCATCAACCGCGTTCTGGCCGACCTCGTGGACGAGATCCAGGAGGAGGTCGGACGGACGTCGGGGCTGCTCCGGACGCTCGACCGCCTCGGTGGGCGCCTCGACGAGCGCGTTCTCGGGTTCGGGCTCGCGACGGCGAGGCGGAGGGCGTGGCGGCACGCCCTCGCGCTGCGGGCGATGCCGGGGCCTCTCCAGCCCCGCCTCGTTGACCGGATCGACGTGCGGGTCGAGCGGACGGCCCGCGGCATCCGTCGGCCGCCGTTCCGCCTCGACGCCGCGCTCGGCCGGATCCGTGAGGCCGAGCGAGAGCCGGTCGGCGACCTCATCGACCGGCTGGCCTGAGTCAGGTCGCGGCGCCCGTTCCGTGCGGTTGGGGATCGGCGTCGTCCGGCCGGCCGATCTCCTCCGTCCGCTCGCGTCGGCTCCGGTAGCGGGTCTCCACGACGTCGACCAAGAGGAGGCTCGCCACGAGCCACGCAGAGCCGGCGAGCCAGCCGGCGAGGACGTCCGTGAGAAAGTGGACGTTGAGGTACACTCGCGACAGCCCGACGAGGATCGCCACGAGCGGGCCGACGACCGCGGCCACCACGCGGGCCCACCGCCTCTCCGTCAGCCGCCAGACGAGGTACACCATCATCCCGTAGAAGACGGTCGAGGCGAAGGCGTGGCCGCTCGGGAAGCTGTAGCCCGTGGCCTCGATCACCTGCGCCTCGGGGCGCTGGCGGGCGAACAGGAGCTTCAGTCCGGTGATGACGAGCCCGCCGACGCCCGAGGCGAACACCACGCGAAACGCGGCCCAGTACCGCTTCGCGATCACGAGCGCCAGCGCGACGACGATCACGAAGCCGATGAGCGTCGCATTGTTGCCGAACCACGTGACGGTGAGCCCGAGGCCGGGCGACCCGCCGAGCGCGTCGTAGATCAACCCGTGGGCGACGGCGTCGAACCGTGCCACGTCGTCGCCCTCGGTCACCGCGTCGAGGACGTTGACGAAGCCCCACACGGCGAGGGCGACCGCGGCGAACGCGACAGTGAACGCGAGCCCGTACGGCACGCCCCGCTGGAGGCGCCGCCGTACGAACCGGATGGCGGGGTGGAGGTCTCCGGCGCTCATCCGAGGATCAGGAGCACGACAGCCACGAGTCCGCCGACGATCACCACGCCGTTGAGCGCGACGGCGCTCAGGAGGGCGAGCGCGAACGGGAGGCTCGCGAGCCGGAGGAAGCGAAGCGCCCCGACGGCCTTGACCCATCCGCCCTTGGTGAGGAGCGCCAGCCCGCGGGCGGCCCACAGCGACTTGAGGAGACGCACGACCCGGCTCCCTTTGACAGCCTCGCGCGACGCCTCGCGGCCGGTCGTGGCGAGCGCGGCCTCCCTCACCTGTCGCGGAAGGCTGGCGAGATCGGCGAGCGTCCACCCTGCGATCGCCACGGCGGCGGCCGGGACGAGCAGAAGCAGTCCCAGCGCGACGAGCACGCCCGCCGCGAGTTGGGGCACCCACCGGAGAACGGCCGCCACGATCAGCAGCGCGGCGATGCCGCTCACGCCGGCCAGCCGGTAGGCGAATCGCACGATCGCGTCGACCCCGGGCAGGAGCCGGCCGAGGCGGGCGAGGGCGCCGGGCGGCGCCTCGGCGAGCGCGCCGCTGGATGGAGGGCCGTCGGCCGGGACGGGGGCGGCAGACGCCTGAGAGACGGAGGGAGGGGAATCCACGCGGAGGGGGAAGCCGTTGGCCCCTTCCTACGCCACCACGCCCATGCCGAGTTCGCCTGACATCGCGTCCGTCCTCCGCGGCGCTCGAACGATCGCCGTCGTCGGGTGCTCGCCGCGCGGGTTCCAGACGAGCCACCGGATCGCCCGGTACATCCAGAACGCGGGGTTCACGATGATCCCAGTCAACCCGAACCACGACGAGATCCTCGGCGAGACGGCCTACCCGGACCTCGTCTCGATCCCCGACGACGTGGAGATCGACGTCGTTGACGTGTTCCGCCGGCCGGAGTTCACGCCCGACGTGGTCCGCGACGCCGCCGCGCGGTCGGAGCGGACCGGCGACCGCCCGGTGATCTGGACCCAGATCGGCGTCCACGCCCCCGAGGCGGAGCGGCTGGCCCACGAGGCGGGCCTGCCGTACGTGGCCGACCGGTGCCTCATGGTCGATCACGCGGCTCTCGGCTAACCTGGGCGTCGGTCCCTCCTCTCGGTGCTCGTCCTCCCCGCCGCCGCCTACGGCCCCTCCGCCGACCCACCCGGCCCGGCGGCCCAGGCGGAGGAGGGGTCCGATGCGCCCGTGCCGGTCACCACCGACACCGCCTCGGCCGCCGCGCCGACCCAGCCCTACACGAACGAGCGGTTCGGCTACAGCCTCGACGTGCCCGCCGGCTTCGAGCAGGGGTTGTTCTGAGACGACGTCGGCGTGCGGGCACGGCTCCGCCATCCGACCGCGCACAACCAGGGCGAGGCATGGTCGGAGGTCCTCGACGCGTCGCTCCGCTGGACGGAGTGACGGTTAGTCGATGGGCGGGTGCCACGCGATCTCGGAGGCCCGCTCGACGCCGTCGCCGTCCCGCTCGTACGTCACGTCGATCGTCGTCGGCAGCTCTCCGTCCGTCCGGTAGCTCACAATGCCGCCCTCCGTTTCGGCCGGCCCCCCGAGGACCGACTCGAGGTCCGCTCGCGTCTCGCCCACCGACAGGCCGTCCGTGGTTCCGTAGGTGTCGGACGTGACGTCCAGCCGGCGCAGCAGGACCTCGCCGTCGTAGGCCTCATGGAGTTCGAGCGTGAGACCGTCGTAGCGCCACGTCCGAAGGGTGTCCACCTCCCCGGGCACGTGCCGATTCGGGACCGCCTCGACGTCACGGCTGCGCGGCTCTCGGAGCCGGTCTACGACCTCCGCCAGCGGCGCGGCGGGATGGAGAAGTCGGTCGATCCGGACCCCGGGACGGACTTCCTGTGCGGGAGGATCGTCGGCCGTCGACTCGGATGCCGAAGCCCTCGGAGCGTCAGGCGAGGACGGAGCGGGCTGATCGCCGCTGCATGCCGGCAGAACGAGGGAGAGAACGAGGAGGAGTCGAGTCATACAGGCGCCCGGAGGCTATCCACCCCTACGAGAGCCCTCCCCCACTAGGTCCCGCAACGAACCGGTCGATACACGAGCGGCGGAGAGGCCAAACCCTCCGCCGCTGATGGATCTGTCGGGCGAACCCTGGCACCGCGTGGGGCCACGTCGGGGTGTGATCCCGAGGGACGGACTACGACGCGCGGTGTCGGGAAAACTGTCCAGGCAGGTCTCCTCGCACCTAACGCCTACGCCAGTCCGAATGCACGACGTAATCCCTTGATCTCCCAAGATATGCGATTATCGGGGACTCCCCCGTGCCGCCCTCATCCCCACCCCGGTGTCGGCCCCTACTCCGGGTGGCCTCGGGTCTCGGTGAGCGTCGCGAACCGGGCCACCTCCTGTCGAAGCCGATCGCGCATCGGAGTGAGGCGGGGGTCCTCGACCGACTCACTCTCGCCGAGCACGGCCTCGAAGAACCAGCGTTGGTCCGCGGCGCCGGCCGAGAGCGCCTTGCGCCCTGGCGCCGAGCTGAAGATGTCGATTCCCGCCTCGAGACTCGACGCCATCGAGTAGGCGTTGTGGAGCTTATCGGCGAGGGACACCGCGACGGCCTCGACGGGGCCTGCCGAGAGCGACCGGAGGTACGCCTCCTTGCGGGTCCTCCACGGCAACCAGTCCCCGACGTCGTCTCGCTTCGGCTCCGACACCGCCTCGACGATCCGAACCACCTCCTCGCCGACGAGGGCCACCAGCGTCGCGCGACCCAGCGCGTCGCCGTGCCGATTCGCGTCTTCCAGGGCATCGTGGAGGAACGCCGCGGCGACGGCCTCGTCGCCCCACCCGGCGCGCTGGACGGTCAGGGCGACGGCCGTGACGTGGGCCATGGCGGGGACGCGCGACGGTGTGCCGCCCGGGTCGCCCACGCAGGGGTCGGTCCACCGTCCCTTTCGGTACGTCCCGTCGTGCCACTCGGCAGCGATCTCGATGGCGCGCTCGACGAGCGGCGAAAACAGGGCGTCGGTCGTCACGGTCGGACGAGGTGGTGGGCGGTCGCGTCGAGCGGGACGGCGTGGACCAGGTCCGCGAGGGCGCCGGGGCCGTGGCGGGCGACGACGCCGAGGGGGCCGAGCCATCGCTCCTGGAGGTGGCCTTCGGGCCAGAGCGCGGCCTGCGCTCGCGCCAGCCGGGCACGAACGACCTCATGGTTCCGCTTTTCGAGTCGGACGGTTTTCGTCTCCAACACCTCGAGTGCCTTCTCCACCTTGCGGCGCGCGGCACCGACAGTCGAGGCGAGCGCCGCATCGACCTCCCTCGCAACGGGTTGGAGCTCATCGAGGGCGGCGAGGGCGGCCTTCCGGGCTCGATCGAACGCGGCGTCGAGGTCGAGGTCCGAGGCGTCGAGGGCGAAGCGACGCCAGAGGGCGTGAAGTGTCTCCTGCGGGCCTCCGCCCGGTCGGCCCGCGAGGTCGGGAAGCGAGAGACCGTAGCGGTCGAGAACCTTGGCGACGCCGGCCTCGACGACGGTCAGGCTCAGGCGCGGCTCGATAACCGGCATCGGCACCCCGAACGCCTCGTAGACAGGGCCGAGTTGTGCGAAGTAGGCCGCCTCGCCTGGCCCGGCGACGTAGGCAGCCGTCGGCACGAGCGTGTCTTGGAGGAGCGGGCGGAGGACGACGTTCGGGCTGATCGACGCGGGGTCCCCATCGAGCCGCGCCAGGAGCGCGTCGGGTGTGAGGACGTCGGCGGTGCCGCGGAGGACGAAGTCACCGCCGGCCGGGTCGATCTGCATGCGCGAGCCCTCCCCCATCACGAACAGGTTGACGGGCGACGGGCTGACCTGGGCGTGGAAGCCGGCCTCGACGAGCGCACCGCTCCGATCGCTCAGCACGCGCTCCGTGTCCTGCCAATCGCGGACCTCCTGGGCGAACAGCGAGGTCGCGAGCCTCTTCAGGCGCGCGTCGTCGGCCGACATCAAGACGATGTCGGGGACGAGCGCGCGGAGCAGCAAGGCGAAGGCGTCGCGCATCGTTCGCCCCGGGACGTAGGCGCCACGCGCGAGCTCGAGTGCCGCTGCCCGGCCGGGTCCGTCAGGGAGGGCGTCCGCCAAGGAGGCCAGAGCCTGCTCGGTGGCCCCTTTCTCCAGCACGATTCGTCCGACGGCGCCCCGGTCGGCCTGAGGGGGGTTGCCGTCGTCGTAGTTGCAATAGCGGACGTCCTCTCCATCCACGAAAACGGCCCGGTGGATTTCCTCGAAGTCGTGGTCCTCGTCCGCGAGCCAGAACACGGGGACGACCGGCCGGCCTGTCTCCTCCGCCAGACGCGCGGCGAGGCGGACGGCCGTCCGCGCCTTGTAGACGGTGTAGAGTGGCCCGGCGAACAGCCCGAGCTGCTGCCCGGTGACGATCGCGACGCTGTCGGGCTCGCGCAGCGCCTCGACGTGGTCCAGCACGGCCTCGCTGCTCCCCCACCCCCGGTTCTGCTCCGCGAGCACGTGGGCGACGGCGTCGCGGTGGCCTCGCTGCGTCGCCGCCTCGGCCGCGACGCGGGCCGCCTCGGCACGGTCCTGGGCCGAGTGCGGGGACCAGCGGTAGAACCGGAGAGCGGCCTCCTCGCCGGCCAGGTAGCTCCGGAACAGCGCCGAGGCGCCCAGGGCCGCGTGCGGAATCGCCCCGACGGCCGGACCCGGAGCGACCGCGCTCATCGACAGGCGCGGCAGCGATCGGCGGTCGTCGGTCGGCAGGCCACTAGTTGTCCTCCTTCATCCGCGCGATCTCGTCGCGCAGGCGGGCGGCCGTCTCGTAGTCCTCCTCGGCGATGGCCTTCTCGAGCTGGCTCTCCATGCGGTCCAGCTTCGACATGGCCGAGGACGACGCGGCGGCGACGGGGTCGGGCTGGAAGCCCTCCTCGTCGGGCTCGCCCTCGTCGTCGGCCGGGATGCCGGCCTCGTCGAGGACGCCGGCCGCCACGAACAGGTCGGCGTCGGTGCGGACCGCCAGCGCGACGGCGTCGGACGGGCGGGCGTCGAGCGTGGCCTCCTCGCCGTCGAACGTGTAGCGGATCTTGGCGAAGAACGTCCCCTCGCGGAGGTCGTCGATGACCACGTCGGTCACGTCGGCGCCGAGGGTGTCGAAGAGCGACCGGAGGAGGTCGTGGGTCATCGGCCGCGGCGGCTGGATCTTCTCGAGCTCGAGCGCGATGGCCTGCGCCTCGAACGCCCCGATGATGATCGGGAGCCGTCGGTTGCCACCGACCTCGCCGAGCACGAGGGCGTAAGCCCCCCCGGACGAGGGGCTCGTCGAGAGCCCGATGATGTCGACCTGGATGTAGTCCATTGGAGGGAAAGAATCGATCCTGGGGGGCGCCGAAGATACGGCCGGAGCGCGCGTCTCCGTCCCCAACGAGACGGCGCGCGCGCGGTTCACGAGGCTAGACGAGGCGGACGAGAGCGACCGACTTCTTCCCCTTCCGGAGCACGACGACTGACCCCTCGATGGCGTCCTCCCGCGTGACCTGCTGGCCGAGGTCCTCGACGCGGGCGTCGCCGACGCGCACGCCGCCGCCCTGGATCGCGCGCTTCGCCTCGCCGCGCGAGCTCGCCAGCTCGGCCTCGACGAGGAGGTCGATCACGCGGGCGCCCTCGCCCTCGAAGTCGGCGGCCGGCATCTCGAACGACGGCGCCTCCTCGAACACCTCGTCGAGTTCCTTCGAGCTGAGCTCCGAGAGGTCGCCTCCGAAGAGGGCGCGCCCGGCCCGCTCGGCGGCCTCCGTCGCGTCGGCGCCGTGGACGAGCGTCGTGACGTGGCGGGCCAGCTCACGCTGCGCCTCGCGGGCGCCGGGCCGCTCCTCGTGCGATTCGGCAAGCGCCTTTACCTCGTCGACCCCGAAGTCCGTGAACCACTTGAGATAGTTGACTACGTCCCGATCGTCGCTGTTGAGCCAGAACTGGTAGAACCGGTACGGCGAGGTCCGCTCGGCGTCGAGCCAAACCGTCCCGGCCTCGGTCTTGCCGAACTTCGCCCCGGACGAGTTCGTGACGAGCGGCTGGACGAGCCCGTGGGCCTTGCCGCCCTCGCGCCGCACGAGGTCGGTCCCGGCCGTGATGTTCCCCCACTGGTCGGACCCGCCGATCTGGACCGTGCAGCCCTCCCGCTCGTGGAGCACGAGGAAGTCGTAGGCCTGGAGGAGCTGGTAGCTGAACTCCGTAAACGACAGGCCCACTTCGCTTTCGAGCCGCCGCTTCACCGACTCCTTCGCCGTCATCTGCTGGACCGTGAAGTGCTTCCCGACGTCGCGCAGGAAGTCGGTCAGCGAGATCTCCGTCAGCCAGTCGGCGTTGTTGGACATCCGTGCGGCGCGGGGCCCGTCGAAGTCGAGGAACCGCTCGAGCTGGGTCCGGATGCCCGCAGCGTTGGCCTCGACCATCTCGCGCGTGAGGAGCTGGCGCTCGGCCTTCTTCCCCGACGGGTCGCCGATGAGCCCGGTCCCGCCGCCGACGAGCGCGATCGGCGTATGCCCGTGCTGCTGGAACCGGCGGAGCCCGAGGATCTGGAGGAGCGAGCCCACGTGGAGGCTATCGGCTGTCGGGTCGAACCCGATGTAGCCGACCCGGGGCGCCTCGGCGAGGTGCTCGGCGAGGTCGGGCGTCTGGTCGTAGATGAGACCCCGCCAGCGGAGGTCGTCGAGGAACGTCATTCGGGGGATGCGGAAGTCGAGTCGTGGCAGGACGTGACGCTAGGACGCCTCGCCCATCACCTCGGAAAAAGCACGGCGGGTGGCCTCGTTCTCCTCGGGCGAGCCGACGGACACGCGGACCCAGCCGGGCGTGCCGTCGCGACTGGAGAGCGCGGCGTAGCCGGACACGTCGCGGATGAGCACGCCGCGCTCGGCCATCCGGCGTTGCAGCTCGGCGGGCGCCAGCGGGGTGCGGACGAGGAAGAAGTTGGCGGCGCCGGGAAGAATCTCGACGCCTTCGAGCGCGCCGATCGAGGCTTCCAGCGTCGCGCGCTCAGCCTTCAGCACGTCGACGCGCTCTGCCACGAGGCCGGGGTGGTCGAGGATCGCGAGCCCGATCTCCTCCCCCAGCCGGCCGACCAGGAACGGCAGGCGCGACTTCTCCATCTCCGCGATCAACTCGGGGTGCCCCAACAACACGCCGAGGCGGACGCCCGCGAGGCCGAACGCCTTCGAGAAGGTCCGCAGGACCAGCACGTTGTCGTGCGCCCGGAGGACGTCGGTCGCGGTCGGGCCGTCGAGGAACTCGTGGTAGGCCTCGTCGATGACGAGGATGCCGGGCACGCCGGCCGCGAGCCGCAGGAGATCGCCGTGGTCGATCGTCTGGCCCGTCGGGTTGTTGGGCGTCGTGACGATCGTGAGCGGCGCGTCGGCGCGCTGGGCCGCGCGGAGGATCGCGTCGGCGTCGTGGCGGAGGTTGGGGCCGGCGGGCACGTCGATCACGTCGGCCCCGTGCATGCGGGCGACGCTCGCGTAGAGCGCGAACATCGGGCTCGGCAGGACGACGGGCGTCCCCGGGCCGAGGAAGCAGAGCGCGAGCGTGTGCGACAGCTCGTTCGATCCCCGGCCGACGATGACGGAGCCTTCCGGCAGCCCTTCCTTCGCTTCGAGAGCGCGGACGAGCCGGTGCGGCCTGTCGTCGGGGTACCGGTTCCACGGGGCCGCGGCGAAGGCGTCGAGGGCCTGCCGCTTGATGGCCTCGGGGAGATCGTACGGGCTCTCGTTCTGGTCGACCTTGGCCGTGGCCTCGATCGTCGTCGGCACGCGGTAGGCGCGCTCGGCGCGGATCTCGGGACGGACGAGGTCGACGGGGGCCATCGGGTGAGGAGGGAAGTGTGCGATGTGAAGGGCCGTCTACTCCGACGCAGCGGTCGCGGTGACCGGATCGACCCGCGTTTCGTCCCCGAGGCGGACGCGGACGGCGAGGGCGTGGGCGTCGAGGTGCTCCGCCTCGGCGAAGCGGGCGATGGCCTCGCCGGTCTGCCGAAGCCGCGTGGCGGAGTACCGGACGACGGACTGGCGCCGAAGGAACACGCCGACGCCGAGCGCGGACGCGAACCGCGCCGTCCCCCCCGTCGGGAGCACGTGGTTGGGCCCCGCGAAGTAGTCGCCGACCGGTTCCGGCGAGTCGTGCCCGAGGAACACGGCCCCCGCGTGCCGGATGCAGCTCCACAGCAGGTCGGCCTCGTCGGAGAGGATCACGAGGTGCTCGGGCGCCAGTTCGTCGACGCAGGCGACCGCCTCGTCCATCGTCTCGGTGACGATGGCGGCGCCGTACGCCGGGAGCGACTGGCGAAGGACGTCGGCTCTGGGGAGCGTGGCGACGAGGCGGTCGACCTCAGCGACGACGGCCTCGGCGAGGGCGGCGCTCGGCGTCACGAGGACGGCGCTCGCCCTCACGTCGTGCTCGGCCTGCGCCAGCAGGTCGGCCGCGGCGTAGGTCGGGTCCGCGTCGGCGTCCGCGAGCACGACGACCTCGCTCGGGCCCGCGACCGAATCGATCCCGACCTGCCCGACGACGAGCTTCTTGGCCGTCGCCACGTACGCGTTGCCCGGCCCGACGACGACGTCGACGCGCGGCACCGTCTCGGTCCCGAAGGCAAGTGCACCGACCGCCTGCGCCCCGCCGACGGCATAGACGTCCTCGATCCCGAGGAGCCGGCACGTCGCGAGAACCAGCGGGTGCGGGAGGCCGTCTGGACCGGGCGGGCTGCACACGTGGATCTCGTCCACGCCGGCCACCTGCGCCGGGACGGCGTTCATGATGACGCTGGACGGGAGGGGCGCCGTTCCCGCCGGGACGTAGAGCCCGGCTCGCTCGACCGGTGAGATCCGCTGGCCCAGCGTGACGCCGTCTCCGTCATCGGACGTCCACGACTCGGGCATCTCCGCCTCGTGGAACCGGCGGACGTTGGAGGCGGCCTCCTCGAACGTCGTCCGCAGGGCCGGATCGAGGTCGTTGAGCGCCTGCTCCAGCGCATCCGACGGGACGGCGAGCGCGTCGGGGCGGACGCCGTCGAACCGCTCGGTCAGGTCCAGCAGCGCCGCGTCGCCCCGCTGGCGGACATCGGCGAGGATCGTGCGGACGCTCCTCTCCACGACGTCGTCGAACACGGCGCGCCGGTCGAGCACGGCGGCCAGCCGGTCGCGGCGCTCGAGGTACGGGACGAGGGGGAGCAGAGCGGACATGCGGCAACCTACCCCGCCCTCCGAGCCGCGATCCGCGGTTCACTCCGCATTCACCGCTGTCACCCGACGACGGCGGCCGGCGGAGATCTCCCCTACCGGAGTGCCACGCGGGGCAGCGCCTCCAGGTTGGGCGGGCGGAGCGCCTCGGCCTCGATCGGCAGACGGAGCGCGTTGGCCCAGCCCGGCCGCGCGCCGAGGCGGACGGTCAGCGCCTGGGCCTCCTCCACCCGCCCCTGTGCGAGGCGGACGATCCCGAGCAAGTAGAGCGCCGGCGCGAACCGCGCGTCGTGGTCGAGGACGGCCATCAGAGCGACCTCGGCCTCCTCGTAGCGGCCCATCCCCACGAGCGCCTGCGCCTGCCCGAACGCGCCGAGGCGACGGTACGGACCGGCAGCGGCCGTCTCCGCGAACAGCATGGCGGCCTCGCCGAGCGCGCCTCGGCTCAACAGATGATGGGCGAGCGAGTACCCCGCCGGCACGTAGCCCGCTCGGCGCGACGCATCGAGGGCTCCGGCCGCGAGTTGTGCCTCGCCGATCTCCTCGAGCATCATCCCAGCCGTGTACTGCAGGACCGCGTCGTCCGGGGCCTGTCGGAGCGCCTCGCGGAGGAGGGCCACGTGCGGCCGCTCGTCCCAGTCGTCGCGGCGGACCGGCACCTGGATGGCGCCGACGGCGGCGTGCGCCCGGGCCGCCGGCAACGCTCGCGTGGCGTCGGCGAGGGCGCGACCGAGGCGGACGGTCTCGGTCGCGGCCTGGTACTCGGCGAGCGCGACCGTCGGGTCAGAGGCCAGCGAGATCGCCTCGTCGAGCAGGTCCGACGCCCCGCCGGTCTGCCGGCCGGAGACCACGACGCCGAGCACGCGCCCCCGCTCGTCGAGGAGAGGTCCGCCGCTGTCGCCGGGCTGGACGGCGTTGGCGGCCATCCGGACCCGCTGGTCATCGAGCACCAGGTCGTCGAAGCGAGGGGCGACGGTCCGGCGTTGGGTGCCTCCCGGCCAGCCGGCCGTGAACGCCACCCGGCCCGACGCCGAGGCCGGAGCGATCACGAGCGGCCGGAGGTCGGCGGCATGGGCCACCTCGGGCGGCAGGTGGAGCACGGCGACGTCCCGCACGGGGTCGAGCGCCCACGCGCGCCCCACGGACACGCGTCGGCCGTCGGGCAACGTCGCACGCACTCTCCGGGCCCCGACGACCACGTGGTACGCCGTCACGAGCGCGTCGTCGCCGATGGCGAACGCCGACCCGATCCGCTCGAACCGGACGCCGTCGAGCTCGCCCTCGGCCGTGATGGCGACCACCGATCGGCCCGCCGAGCGGACGGCCTCGCCGTCGGCGTAGGTCCGGAGCGCGTGGGGCCGTGTCCGATACGCCCGGTCGCGCCCGTGCGTCTGCACTCGGAGCGTCAGGCTCGGGACCGCGTCGACGGTCATGTCGAGCACGCGGACGATCACGCGCCGTTGGAGCTCGACGACGGCGCCCGAGGCCCGTCCCATCGGCGCCGTCTCGCGGATCACCTCGAACCCGCTACCGAGTTGCTGGCCGAGGTCCCAAGCTCGGAACGCCGCGTCGAGCGCCTCGCGAGCGGCCGGCGTCGCAGGGACCGCCAGCACCTCGACCTCGACCTCCAGGAGCCCGCCCACCTCGACCGCTTCCCGATCGACCCCACTGAACAGCTGAAGCCGGAGCGGATCCTCCACCGCCGCGGCCAGCGGGGCGACAAGCAGAACGAGGAGGGCGAGAGCCGAGAGGCGAGTCGTCATGGGTCCCGGGGCATGGCTCCCGAAGGAGACCCGGGCCCTCCCGCTAGAGGCGGGACTCGGCGACGATGCCGCGGACCCAGGCTGCGAGTCGGTCTCGGACCTGCCGCCCGACCTCCAGAACTTCGGAGTGGTCGAGCGGCGTGTCCTGAAGGCCGGCCGCGGGGTTGGTGATGGTCGAAATCCCGAGGACGGGCAGGTCGAGGGCAGCGGCCTGCAGGGCCTCGGGCACAGTACTCATGCCGACGGCGTCAGCCCCGACACGGGCGAAAAAACGGATTTCGGCGGGGGTCTCGTAGGAGGGACCGGAGGTCCACACATACACCCCCTCACGGTACGGAATTTTCCGTGTTATCGCAATGTTACGCGCCTGCTCTCGCCACGGTTCGTCGTATGGATTCGACAGGTCGGGGAAGCGAACCTCCCCCTCGCCCACCGGACCGGCCAGGGGGCTCTGGAACGCCAGGTTGAGGTGGTCGCTGATGAGCATGAGCGTCCCCGGTCCGAACGCGGGGTTGATGCCGCCGGCGGCGTTGGTCAGCAGGAGCCCCCGCGCCCCGAGCGCATGAGCGAGACGCACCGGGAAACCGAGGGCCCTGGCGTCGTGCCCCTCGTAGCCGTGGATGCGCCCTTGAATGACGAGGACCGGCCGCCCGGCGAGCCGCCCGATCACGAGCCGCCCCGCGTGCCCCTCGACCGTCGACTGCGGGTAGTGCGGCACCTCGGCTGTCGTGAGGACGACGGGGTCCTCGACCTCGTCCGCGAGCGCCCCGAGGCCGGAGCCGAGCACGAGCGCGAGCTCCGGCTCGAGGTCGGTGTGCTGGCGGATGGCAGCGACGGCCTCCTGCAACTGGCGGGCGTCGATGGCGGGGTCGAAGGGCATGGGGCGGGAG
>NZ_MQWD01000001.1:3360254-3421930 GCF_002283365.1 Rubrivirga marina
GGAAAGGTGCGGCCGAAGCGTCGGCCCTGCCACCCGATCCGCCGAAGGTCGTGTGGAACAGGTCGGTTCGCCCTCCCCTATCCCTCATCCCTCGTCCTCCGCGCCGTCCACACGACCCAGGCGGTGACCGCGACGGCGGCGAGTTGGCGGAACGGCACGAACGCGATCGCGAGCGTCGGGGCGCTCGGACGAGCGTCGGGACGAAGGGCGACGGCATAGAGGGCGACGCCCAGCCCGAGTGTCAGGAGCGCGCCGAGGAGCGCGGCCCACGACGCCAGCCGGTGGCTCCCAGCCAGGCGGATGGTCACCCAGGCGAGGCCCAGAGCCGGCAACGCCGCGTACGTGGCACCGTCCAGCACGCCCGTCAAGGTCGGGCCGGCACCGGCGCGCGAAGCGACGATCGCCGGGAACACCGCCCCCGTGCCCAGCACCAGGCCAGCCGTGACGAGCGCGCCAATCCGGAGTCCGCCCCCGCTCACCCGACGTCCCAGAGCGCCTCGTCCTCGCCGTCCGCCGCCGCGTCCACCGCGTCACGCGCGACGTCGAACCCGAAGCCGCGGCGGACGAGGTATTCCATCGTCTTCTTCTTCCGCTTGCGGACGTCCTCCTCGGACGAGAGCAACCGCCACTTTTTCGCGGCCTGCTCGCGGGCCTCGGCGCCGAGGTCCTCCGCCTCGGTGAGCTCCGCGAGCGCCTCGTCGATCACGCGGCGGCCGACGCCCTTTCGCATCAGATCCTGCCGCAACCGTGCCGGGCCATAGCCGCGACCGTTGAACCGGTCGCGCACGAACGCCCGGGCATACGCCGCGTCGTCGACGAGGCCCAGCCCCTCGAGATGGGCGACGGTATCCTCGACGATGGTCTCCGCGTACCCCTTCCTCAACAGCGACTGGCGGATCTCGTCGGCGGTCCGCGCGCGGTGGTTGACGCTCGCGAGCGCGGACGCCTTCGCCGCGTACGTCTCTTGCCGAATGAGGAGCTCGCGCTGCTCATCGGCCGTCAGCGTGACGCCCTTGCGGAGGCCGGACTGGATCACGAGGTCGACCGCGAGGCCGAAGGCGAACTGCTCGTCGATGAACACGCTCGCACGCTCGGGGTCCTTCTTCTGCTGCGCGACGCGGGTGACCGTCCCGTCGCGGAGGTCGAGGTCGGCGGGGTCGGGGCGCTCGCGGCGGGGGGTCAGAAAAGCCATGGCACAGGGTACGCCCGGGGGGTGACGCCTGGTCCGTCCGTGCCGCATCACCAGCGCGCCGAGACGCTCACGACGGGCCAGCCCGGGAGCCCCCGCGCGTCGGTCGCCAGCGGGAGCCCGACCTCACCGACCCCACGGCTGATGGATGGGCCGAGTGGACGCGCCGTGGCCTGTGCGAGCGCGGTCCACTGGAGCCCCCCAAACGCCGTGTGGGCGCCGACGGCCCCGCTCGCCCGGACCTGCACCCCGTCCCGGCTCCCATCGGGACGCGTGAGCCCGGATTCGACGTCGAGGCGGAGCGCGGCGGTCCACGGACCCGCGGCCCGCTGGGCGATGAGCCCGAGCGCGACCGGCCGGTCGTACGCCGACGCCCGCCACTCCCCTCCCGTCTCGGGCCGAATCTGGGCCCGACTGAGCGCCCCGCTGAAGCCAAGCGTCCAGTCGGCCACCGCGTATCGCGTGGCGAGTTCGATGCCTGCGGCGCGTCCGGCGTGCGCTGGATGGGTCGCGAGGAGATCGGCCGGAATCACGCCCGCCTCCTGAATCGAGCTGCCCACCGGCTCCAAGAGGCCGCGCGACCGCCGACCGTACACGTCGAGGCTGAACGCAAGCGGGTCCGAGGGCGCCCACTCCACGCCCGCGCCCACCTGCCACGCCCGCGCGAGCGCGACGGCGCCATCCGAGAGAAGCCAGCGCGAGGCTGCCAGCGCGTACCGCCCCGCGACGAGATCGCGGACGCGGTGGACGGCCTGCGTCTGGCGACTCAACCCAGCGCGGACCACGAGGCGATCCTCATCGGGCGACCACCGCGCGAACAGCCGGGGGCTGAGGTCCAGACCCATCGGCCGCCCGTCGACGACACGGGCCTCGGCGCGGAGGCCCGGCTGGACTTGCCACCCCTCCCCTGGACGCCACGTGTCCATCACGTATGCGGCGACCTCCCCGACCCGTTGCCGCGCGTCGTCGGCGCCCTCCGGCCGGACTTGTTTCCCCGTCACCTCGCGCGACGCGACCTGGATGCCGCCGCGGAGCTGGTGCGTCAAGGACACGAAGTGGTCGACGTCGAGCGACGCGCCCCGCTCGACGAGCGCTTGGTCGGTACGGGTCTCCCCCAGCCGGAGCCGTCGGTTCTCGACCGCCGAGTGGCCGGTCTGGTAGCCGAGGGCGGTCACGAGCGTCGTCTGCCCGACCAGCCCCTCGTAGCGGGCGGACGCCGTGTGCGTCCTCCACCCGTAGTCCATCCCGCCGATTCCGATGGGAAGGTCGATGCGGACGGCATCGGTCCCCAGCGTGCCGCCCACCTCGACGTGGCCGTGCCGCCCCACCCGCCGGCTGAACTTGAGGGCGGCGTCGCTGAACGTGACGTCGGGCCGGCCGGTACGCCGGAACGGGTCGCCGCCGGTCGGGTCGAGGACCCACGCACCGCCCTCAGCACGGAGGCCGGGCGTGAGGAGCGCGCCGAGCGCCGAGCGCCGGAAGCCGATGTGCATCCCGGTCTCGCCGCCCAGCGGCACGTCGGCGACGGCCCGGGCGGCGACGGCGCCGAGGCCGAGCGTGCGGAGCGTGTCGCCGGCGAGCGCATCCGTGGTTTCCACGTCGAGCACGGCCGCCAGCCCACCCCCGAGCGACGCTGGCAGGGACCCGCGATGGAAGCGGACGCGGGACAGCGCCTCGGGCTGGAACGCCGAGAACAGCCCGAACGCGTGCCACGGCTCGTAGAGTGGCACGCCGTCGCGGACGTAGCGCGTCTGCGTCGGGTCGGCACCGCGGACGACGAGCGCGCCGCTCGCGCCGCCGGTCCGCGTGAGGCCCGGGAGCCACGAGAGCGTCGCCGCGAGGTCGGCCTCGCCGAGGGCGTACGGGATGGCGGCGGCCTGGCGGGCGCCCAGTTCGGTCATGCCCGGCTGTACGCCGGGCGGCTCCGGACCGGCGATCACGTCGGCATCCGGGCTCTCGACGGTCTCGGTCTGAAGGCGGATCGTCGGCGGGAGCCGCGGCGAGTCGGGGAAGACGTCGAGCTCGAGGCGGACCGGCGTGTAGCCGACGTGCGACACGCGGACGACGTAGCGGCCCGTCGGGAGGTCCGCGACCGCGAACGACCCGTCATAGGCCACCACGTCGCCGAGGCCGAGGTCGACGAGCCAGACGTGCGCCCCCATCAGCGCGGCGCCCGTCTCGGCGTCCACTACACGGCCGTCGAGCGTGCCGGTGTAGGCCTCGCGCTCGGTCTCGCCGGCCACCGTCACGTTCAGCGGCTCCTTGATCAAGACGTACTGGCCCTCGCGGATCCGCTCGGCGCGGACGCCCGTCCCGCGGAGCAGGTACCGGAGCGCGCGGTCGGGGTCGTCGGACGCGCGGTAGCGGCCGGTCACGCGGACGTCCTCGACCAGCCGGAGGGCGAACACGAGCTCGAGACCGGTCGCCTCGGCGAGCTCGTAGAGCGCCTCCGACAGCGGCGCGCCGACCCACACGAACTCGGCCTCGGCCTGTGCCCCGGCCGGGCGCACCGCTCCCAGGGCGATCGCGGCGGCGAGCACGGGGAGGACGAACGGGCGCATCGGCGGAGGATAGGGACGGGCACAACGGCCGACGCCCCTCCGTCCGCGTCCGCGCCGCTGGTCGGGCCGTCCCCTACTCGACGATCCGGTAGCCCGCCCCGTCAACGAGAACCTCGCCACCGAGCGCGAGCGCGAGCTTGTCGAGCGCGTCGTCGAGACCGTCGGCGCCCCACTCACTCGCGCCGAGCGGCTCGCCCGCCAGCGTCGAGTCGATCTCGACCTCGGCGTCGAAGCGGTCGGCGAGGCGGCGGACGATCTCAGCAGCCACGGTACCCTCCGCGACGTAGAGCGTTCGGGTCCAGTCGAGGGACGCGAGGTTGGCGGCCTCAGGCGTCGTCGGCGGGTCGAGGGCGAGCACGCGGCTCCGCTGCCCCGGCTCGAGGCGGATGGCGGCGTCCGGCGTCGCGCGCGGCGCGAGCGCCACGGCGCCCTCCACCAGCACCACCTCGGTCTCGACATCGGAGGCGTCGACCGAGAACGTCGTCCCGAGCACGGTCACCTCGGCGTTGGGCGTCGTCACCTCGAACGGATGGTCCGGGTCGCTGACGATCTGGAACAAGGCCTCGCCGCCGAGCAGCCGCGCCTTGCGGGCCTCGTCGTCCGAGACTTCGAGCCGCGCGCCGTCCGCCAGTTCGACCGTCGAGCCGTCGGCGAGGGTGACGGTCTGGGCGCCCGCGACCGTCTCCCACCCGGCGTCGCGCGTGGCGAGGAACGTGAGGACGCCCGCGAAGGCCACGACGGCCACGACGGCGGCCATCCGCGCGATCCAGCGCGTCGGCCGAGCCGTGCTCCGCGCCGCAGGCCGGTCCGCCGCATGGCTCACCGCACGGTCCGCACGACGCGCCGCCGTCTGGGTAGGCGCCGCCGTCTGGGTGGGCGCCGCCGTCTCGGTGGACCGCCCCACCGAGGCGGACGCCGTCGCCGGTCCCGTCGCGGCCTCGGACCACGCGGCCTCGAAGGCGTCCCGGTCGGACCGGATGCGCCGGACGGCGGCGACGAGGCCGGGGTGCTTGGCGAGCGCGGCGTCGAGGGCCGGACGGGCCGCCTCGACCTGCTCGCGCTCGGCATCGCTCAGCAGGTCGTCGTCGGCGAGGGCGTAGAGGACCAGGAGCGCGCGGTCCGGGAGGTCGCGGGCGAGTTCACGGCGCACGCCGGCTCGGAGGCTCTGCCAGCGGGCAAACGCCTCGGCGAGCGCGGGGTGCTCGCGGAGCGCCGCGTCGAGGGCGGCCCGCTCGTCGGGCGGGAGCGCGTCGTAGAGGGCGAGGGCGTCGGGGTCGCGCATGGCGATGGACTTAGAGGGCCGCGTGGAGCGCGGCGAGGACGGCGAGGCCCACGGCGACGGCGGATCCGTCGGCGAGGAGCCCGCGGAGCTTCTCGAAGGCCCGCTTGACCTGCATCTTCACGGCGGCCTCGGTCGTGTCGAGCGTCTCGGCGATCTCGGCGTAGGGGTAGCCGAGCTCGCGCATCTCGAGGATGGTCCGGGCGTGGTCGGTCAGCGCCGCGAGCGCGCCCTCGAGGTCGAGCTTGAGCCCGACGTCCTCCGCGCCGACGGAGCCGGGCGTCGGGAGGTCGGGGTCGAAGAGGGCCTCGCGCGACGAGTAGCGGCCGCGGTAGAAGTCCTGGAGCTCGAAGAGGGCCGCTTTCATGGCGAAGGCCTTGAACCGGGCCGGGTTGTTGAGCGCGTCGAGGCCGCGGTGGACGCGGACGAGCGCGTTCTGGACGAGGTCGTCGACCTCGGGCGCGGCCCCGATCCGGCTGCGGAAGAAGCCCCGGATGGGGCGCTCGACGGCCGAGAGGAGGGCCTCGCGGGCCGCGTCGTCGCCGGACTGGGCTCGGGTGACGGCGTCGGGGTCGAAGGTCATGGGCGGGGTGCCTCAGGGGGAGGCATCAGGGGAGCCGCCGCTCGACCGTCCGGAGTCACACCGGGGCGGACGGCTACTCCGACGCGGTCTGCTCGCCGCCGGCCGCGCGCCAGCCGGCGTAGGCACGGTCGTAGAGGCCCTGGGCCTCCTCCAGCGTCGGGCTCTGCGGGAAGAGCGTCGTCAGCTGGTCGTAGAGGTCGAGCGCCGAGCGGTAGCGCGCGAGCTGGCGCGCCGCGATGCTGTTGTCGGCGTACGTGACCTGGGCGCGGAGCGCCCCGAGGAGTGCGTCATCGGCGTAGACGCTGGCCGGGTACTCGTTCAGCACGTCCCGGTAGGCGATCACGGCGGCCTCGTAGTACTCGCGGCGCTCGTAGAGCCGGCCGGCGTCGTACATCTTGTGAGCCAGCTTCTCGCGGAGCTCGGCGGCGATGGCCTCGGCCGCGGGCACGTTCGGGCTCTCCGGGTACTGCTGGACGTAGATCCGGATGTAGCTCAGGGCCTGACGCGTGTCGGTCTGGTCGAGCTCGTAGCGGGGGCTGAGCTCGGCGTACGCCTGGATCCGCTCGAAGGCGGCCTGCTCGACGCGCGGGTCGGTCCGGTAGAACTCGATGAACCGCGTAAACTCGCTCCCGGCGAGGAGGTACTGCCCGTCGGCGGCGTAGGCCCGCGCGAGCGCGAGTTGGGCGTCGTCGGCGAGTTCGCTGGTCCGGCCGAAGTCGAGGGCGGCGCGGAGGTGCTCGATGGCGCGACCGTAGTCCCCGTCCGCGGCCTCTTCGACGCCACGATCGTAGGCCTCCTGGGCCGAGCCAAACGTCGTGGGACCGGCCCCACACCCCGCGGCGGCGAAGACGGCGAGGGCGAGCAGCCCGGAACGGATCGGCATGGACGGTCGGGAGGGAGCGAGTCGCAGAGCGGGCACGAACGGAATCGGTGACGCCTTATTGCGACTCAATCTCGTCTGCCCGGGCCTCCTTTCGCAGACGAGAACCGGCGAAGACGAGGGGAGAACCGGCGAAGACGAGGGGTCGCTGCGCACGGGGAGACGGGGATAAAGGGAGTCGGCAGAGGTCTCAGGGTGAGCGTGACCGTCGCAGGTGCTGCTCCGCAGGTTCCCGATTTCCATCTCCCGATTCCCTACTCGAGCAGCACCGCCTGGCCGTCGCGGAAGCCGAGGACGTAGAGGGCCTCGTTGACCTGTCCGTCGTTGAAGCGGAACCGGTGGCCGACCCCGTCGAACAGCGGGGCCGAGCGGAGCGCGTCGGCGAGCGTCGTCTCGTCGCCCTCGGTCTGGGAGAGGAGGAACCGCGTGATGTCGTAGCCGATGATCGCGAGGCGGTCCTGCCCGATCCCGGCCAGCTCGCGGTAGCGACGCCCGAAGGCGTCGGCGGAGCCGGGGGCGACGAAGAAGTCCTGGGTGAACACGGCTCCGAGACGGCTGGCACGGGCTGTCGACGTCGAGAGGCCTTCCCACTCCGTGTTGCCGAGCGGGCGCGGCGCGCGGTTCAGGGCGTCGAGCGAGCGGAGCGCGTCGGCGGCGTAGCGAGGAGCGTCGCGGCCCGTGACCGGGAGGTAGACGGCGTCGACGCTCTGGAGGGCCGCGGCGCCGACCTCGCGGTCGAGGTCCTCCCAGTCGCCCGCGTCGGCCAGCGACTCCTCGAAGGCGACGGCCGCGCCGAGGCGGCGGGCCTCGGTCGCGAACGCCCCGGCCATGTCGGCCCCGAGCGTGCCGGTCTGAGAGGCCACGCCGAGCCGGTCGAGCCCGAGCCGGCCGACGGCGTAACGGGCCATCGCCCGGCCGCGCGCCGGGAACGTCGGGTTGGCCTGGAACACGAACCGGCGCCCGCGCCCGACGGCCTCGTCCGTCGCCAGCGGCGCCACGAGCACGATGCCGGCCGCCTCGGCGGCCTCGCCGGCCGGGGCGGCCTCGTCGCTGAAGAGCGGGCCCACGATGGCGTCGGCGCCCTCCGCCACGACGCCCTGGACGGCCTGGCGTGCCCCTTCGCCGTTGCCGCGCGAATCGCGGAACACCATCCGCACCGGCCGCCCCTGACCCGACGCGTTCCGCTCGTCGACCGCGATCCGGATCCCATTGAACAGGGCTTGTCCGAGGTAGCCGTCCGGCCCGGCGATGGGCAGCACGATGCCGAGGTCGAACGGCCGGCCGCGCCCGCCGGGGCCGCCCTGCTCGGCCAGGGACCGGATGCGCTCGGCCTCCGCCGTGTAGCGGCTCGACGGGTACGACTGGATTAGGACCGAGGCGGCCGCGATGGCACGGTCGAAGTCGGCATCGGCGTAGGCGGCCTTGGCCGCCATGAGAGTCGCTGCGGTCGAGCGCTCGTTGTAGCCGAACTCGTCGGCGGCACGCGAGAAGAGGCGCTGGGCCTCGGCGTAGGCGCCCTGCTGGTACGCGGCGAGCCCGTTCTGGAAGGCGGCCTCGGCGGCCGGGACGGCCTCAGCGGTCGCCGGTTGAGCGACGGCGGGGCCGGCGACGGCGAGTGCGAAGAGAAGGCAGAGGAGGCGGACCACGGGCGGAGGGGCGACGGACGAGGGCGGTCCCCCAAGATCCGACCGCACGTCCGGCCGGGCAAGGCGGCGCGTCCGCCAGCCGGTGCCACGTCCGCGAATTCTAGCCCCCGAGGTGCCGCCCCGCCCAGAGACCAGCCGCGACGAACAGGAGCCCGACGACGACGCTCCCGAGCGCGTTCGCGACCGCCAGCCCCGGCCGCCCGGCTTCCCAGAGGAGGAGCGTGTCGGCCGAGTAGGTCGAGAACGTCGTGAACGCGCCGAGGCCGCCGACGAGAATCGCGAGGCGGGCGTCGTCGCCTCGGACGACGGGAATCGCGAGGCCGATGAGGAGGCAGCCGATCGCGTTGGCCGCCCAGGTCCCCCACGGCACCCCCTCTCCGCCCCACCGCAGCCCGACGAGCGTCACGCCGTAGCGAGCGAGGGCGCCGAGCGCACCGCCGAGGCCGACGAGGAGGATGGAACGCACGCGGGGGACTGGGGATTGGGGACTGGAAGTTGCGGCGGGAATCCGCCCCCGGTGGGTCGATCAGCCCCCGGTCTCCGCGAGGTACTCGGCGCCTCGTCCCTTGATCTGCTCGTCCCAGACCTGCATCCACTCCGGGCCCTCTTCGGAGAGCCGGTTCCAGTCGAGGTCCATCGGCGTGAACGTGCCGTCGGCCATCCAGTCGGGGAGTCGATCCGCCTCGATGTCGGTTCGGGCGGGGATGCGGTGGTAGGCCTCGGCCTGGCGGAGGAGCGCGGCCTCGGTCGTCACGAACTCGATGAACTGGCGGGCGAGGTCGGGCTGCGGCGCGCCGGCCGGGATGCCGATGGCGTCGACGAGGACCGGCGTGCCGGAGTCGGGCGCGCGGAAGCCGAACGGGTAGTCCTGCGCCTGGAGGTACGTGTCGGGGAGGTTCCAGAGCGTGAGGTCGGCCTCGCCGCGGGCGATGCGGAGGTAGAGCTGCGTCGGGTTGGCGGCGTAGCCGGCCGTGTTCTGGTCGAGCCGCGCGAGCCAGCGGTAGCCCTCCTCGACGCTCGGCTGGCGGAGGATGAGTGCCCCCCAGATCGTCCGCATCGTGCCCGACTCGAGGGGCGAGCGGATGAGCAGCCGCCCTTCGTACCGGTCGTCGAGGAGGTCGTCCCAATCGGCGGGCACGTCCGCCTCTTCAAGGGCGTCGGTGTTGAAGAGGACGCCCTCGGGCGTGAGGTAGGTGCCCCACCAGCGGCCGTCGGCGTCGCGGGCGTCGGGCGGGACCGCGCCGGCCCAGGACGGCGTGAACGGCTGGAGGAGGCTGTCGGCGGCGGCGCGCATGAAGAGCGTTTGGGGGGCGCCCCACCAGACCGAGGCCTGGGGGTTCGCCCGCTCTCCTGCGATCCGGTCGTAGACCTCCTGGCTGCCCAGGTCGATCCACTGGACGTCGACCGTCGGGTTCTCGGCCTCAAACGACTCCTCGTACTCGCGAAGCATCTCCTTGCCGTGGGGCGAGTAGACGAGGAGCGGGGTGCGGCCGTCGCCGCCACAGGCGGAGAGCACGAGGACGGCAATGAGGCAGAGGACCAGTCGGGGCACGGCGGCGTCGGGAGGGCGCGCCGGGTATCGCCCTGAGACGAGCGACGTTCCCGGGCGGTGGATGTGGCCTCCCCCATCGGCGCCCGGACTATCATTGGAGGTCTGTCTCCCCGTCCTCATGCGCCGCCTCCTTCTCCTCCTCGTCCTCGCCACGCCACTCGCGGCCCAGCCCGTCCACTACGACGTGTCGTGGCCGAACGCGGCCGCCCACGAGACGGAGTTCACCGCGACGTTCGCAGGGGTCGGCGAGGCGCCGCTCCACGTCGTCATGAGCCGGACCTCGCCGGGGCGGTACGCGCTCCATGAGTTCGCCAAGAACGTGTTCGATGTCAGCGCGACCGACGGCGCCGGCCGGCCGGTCGGCGTCCAGCGCGTCACGCCGTACGAGTGGGTCGTGTGGGGCCACGACGGCACCGTCCGGTTCGATTACACGCTCTACGCGAACCGCGCCGACGGGACCTACGCCGGGGTCGACACGACGCACGCGCATTACAACATGCCGGCGGCCTTCGTGTGGGCGCGCGGGCTGGAAGGCCGTCCCCACCAGGCCACGTTCCACCCTCTCCCCGGCTGGCGCGTCGCCACCCAGCTCGTCGCGACCGACGAGCCGAACACGTTTGAGGCGCCCGACCTCGCGTACTTCATGGACTCGCCGACGGAGGTCAGCGCGTTCGATCTCTACGAGTGGGAGCAGGGGGGCCAGACGTACCGGATGGCGCTCCACCACCTCGGCACGGACGCCGAGGCGGAGGCCTACGTCGAGATGGCTCAGGACGTCATCGCCGAGCAAGCGGCCGTGTTCGGGGCCTACCCCGAGTTCGACCACGGCACCTACACCTTCCTCGCCGACTACCTCCCGTGGGTCGCCGGCGACGGGATGGAGCACCGGAACTCGACGATCCTCACGAGCACCGGGTCGCTGGCGGAGCCGCTGGGCGTGCTCGGCACGCTCGCCCACGAGCACTTCCACGCCTGGAACATGGAGCGCCTCCGCGACGCGGCGCTCGAGCCGTTCGACTTCGAGGCCGCCAACATGTCCGAGAACCTGTGGTTCGGCGAGGGCTTCACCAGCTACTACGACGGGCTCACGCGCGTGCGTGCCGGCGCCATGACCCTGGAGGAGTACGCGGCCGACATGACGGGCCAGCTCAACTACGTCCTCCTATCGCCCGCCCGCGCAACCCGAGGGCCGGCCGAGATGAGCCGGATGGCGACGTTCGTCGATGCGGCCTCAGCCATCGACGAGGTCGCCTACAACAACACGTTCGTCTCGTACTACACCTGGGGCGAGATCCTGGGCTTCGGCCTCGACCTCGCGCTCCGTCAGCGCTACGACGCCACGCTCGACGACGTGATGCGGACGATGTGGGAAGAGTTCGGCGAGCACCAGCACGCGACGACGCCGGCGCGACCGTACACGGCGGCCGACATCGAGCGCGTCCTCGGCGAGGTCTCCGGCGCCCCGGCCTGGGCCGCCGACGTCTTCGACCGCACGATCGAGGCGGGCGGGGTCCTCGACTACGCGGCGCTGGTCGAGCCGGCCGGCCTCGTGCTCCGCCCAGCCCGACCCGATCACGGATGGTTCGGACCGGTGGCGCTCCAAGCGGGCGACGGCGGCAGCCTCGTGATCGCGCCGGTCCGCCCCGGCACGCCGGCCTACGCCGCGGGGCTCTCGTCCGGCGACCGGCTCCTCACCGTCGACGGTGTCGCGGCGACCTCGACGCAGGCCGTGACCGACGTGCTCGCGGACGCCGCGCCCGGCGACGAGGTGACCGTCACCTACGAGCAGCGGGGCCAGATCAAGACCGCGCGCGTGGCACTCCTCGCCGACCCGGCGCTCGAGCTCGTGACGTTCGAGGCCGCCGGCCGGCCCGTCACCGATGAGATCCGAGCGTTCCGCGAGGCGTGGCTCGGCTCGAAGGCCGGCTGATCCACCGGTTCGGCCTCGGCGTCGAGGCGGAGGGAGTCGGCCTAGGCCTGCCCGTGGGCGACGACGTGCGGTCGCTGGCGGTCGGCGTAGGCCTCTCGGTAGTCCGCCTCGCGGCGGGCCTCGGCGTCGGCGACTTCGAGGAGCGCCTCCTGCACGAGCTCGCGGAGCCAGTCGCGGTTTTCGCGGAGCACCTCGGTGAGGGCGTCTTTCAGGGCGTCGCGGTCGGGGGTAGCGAAGTCGGGCATGCGGGCCGGGTGAGAACGATGCAGAAGGTAGGTGCGCACAGCATGCGCAGGGAGGCCGGAGGACGTGCCCTCCGGGGTGCTTCTGAACGCCCTACACGCGGAGCCCGTTGGAGATCCGGGGCGCTCAGGCGCCCAGTTCCTGGTCCGGCACGGCATCAGCGCCCTCCTCGCCCTCGACGAACTGGCGGTAGTGCTCGTAGCGCTCAAGGATGATCGAGACGTAGTGGACGGGCTCCAGGCCGCGGGCGTACCCGTGCCGGACCTCCGGCCGGTTGTAGACGCTCGGGTCCGACTTCTGGAGGAGCCAGTACGCGACGTCCTCCCAGAGCCGGGGGTCGCCCCCCTCCGCCTCGGTCAGCCGCTGAGCGTCCATCACGTGACCGGCGCCCGCGTTGTAGCTGGCGAGGATGAACTTGACCCGCTCGTCCGGGTCGGGGATGCGCTCCGCCCAGTAGTTGTCCTCGAGCCACTTGAGGTAGCGCGCAGCGGCCTCGATGTTGGCCTCGGGGTCGTAGGGGTCGCCGAGACCGAGGTCGCGGGCCGTGCCGGGCATGATCTGGAGGAGGCCCATGGCGCCGGCCCACGACCGGGCTCGCGGCTCGAACCGGCTCTCCTGGTACATCTGGCTGCCGAGGAGCCGCCAGTCCCACCCGACCGTCGGGGCGTAGCGCTTGAGGTAGTCGTCGTAGCCCGAGAGGTTGCCGGTCCGGCCCGTCAAGAAGCCGGTCTCCACGCGCTCGCGGTAGCCACGCCGGTCGACGTAGTACTTCCGGTAGAGCTGGTTCCACCGCCGCGTCTCGCGGTTCTCGGAGATCCACGTGTTGAGCGACGACAGGAGCTCCGGCGCGTTGTCGCGGACGGCCCACGCCACGCCGTGCGGCGCCCCGATCGCAGGGCGGACCGTGAGGTTCGTGTAGTACCCCTCCTCAAGCTGGGCCACGTTCTCCTGCGCCACGGTCAGCTCGATGTTGCCGACGGCCACGTTCCGGATGAGCGCCTCGCTCGTCGTGTCGACCTCGACGACCTCGATGGGGCCGCCGATCTCGGTCTCCAGCTCGACGAGGCGGGACACGTAGGGGTCGTCGCTGGGAAGGAAGACGGACTGGCCGGCGAGGTCGGCCGGCCGCTGGACGCGCCGCGCACGGATGGTAATCGGGTCGGTCGGGACGTCGCCCGTCGTGTCGACCTGCTCGGCCCGCTCGGCGATGGCCGAGGGCACCTCGGGCGTCTCGACCTCCGTCGTGTCGATCGGCCCCGTCGCCTGGACGACGGCCGGCTGCGTCTCGTACAGGTTGTTCGTGAACCCGAAGTTCGACGTGTCCTCCTCGACCGGCTGGAGCCGCGACGCCGCGATGTCGCCGAGGCCGGCGTTGAGGTAGTACAGGATGCTGTCGCGCGGGACAACGCGGATCTGGAACACGACGTCCTGGTCCTCGGCGAAGTCCCGGAGCAGCTCGTACTCAAAGCCGAAGGCCTGGCCCCGGTACAGGAAGTAGCTGGTCGAGGTGTAGGAGGTGAGGGCGACGAGCGTGTCGCGCTCGAGGATGTCGCCGAGGTCGCGCTCGATGGGCTCCGGGATGACGACCCCCTCGGGGTCGGCCGTGGTGCGAATGGCCGCGGCGACGAGCCCTCCGAGGATGAGGAGGGCGACGACGGCAAAAGACTTCCGGAGCATGAGGGGCGAAGAGAAAGGTGGGTCTCTTACGGTCCCCTCCAAGGAGGGGTCCGCCCCCCCACCCGCTCCTCACAGGGAATCAGTCTCCGGCTACCGCTGCGCGTCGAGCACGTCGAGGAGCGCGAGGAGCATCGCCGCCTGCTCCTCGCGGTGCCCGTGCTGGGCCTCGACATTGACGTACGGCACGGCACGCCGCGCGGCCCACACCGACAGCGAGCCGTCGTCGGTCGCCGCGTCGTTGTCCTGGAGCACCGCGTTGAACCCGCGCGCCACGAGCGCGTCGTAGATCGCCCGGTCGGTCACGAAGAAGAAGTCGTCGGGGTCTGTCCCGTTGTGAACCGTGACGGCCGCGGCGTCGGAGGCGTACGGGGCACCGGGCCCGTACGAGGCGGCCGAGTAGTTGGCGTCGGTGTTGTTGTGGAGCGTCAGGACGACGGCCGGCGGCTCGGCCGCGTAGACGGCGAGGACGGAGTCGGCGAAGGCCGCCAGAGCCGCCTCCGCCCGCTCATCGGCGGTCGAGAGCGAGCCGAGCGTCCGCGTCCGGCCGGCCGGAGTGAACATCCGGTTCGGGTCGGCCTCGTAGCGCGCGCCGCCGACGGAGAACCTCACGTTCCGGTCGCCCGAGTGGACGAGCTCGACCACCCGACCTCCTCGCTCACGGAGCACGTCGAGCGCGGCCTCCACCGACGTGCCCTCGTCGTCGTGGAGGTTGAGCGCGTTGAGCGGGAACGCCTCGAACCCCGGCGACCCGAGCGCGTCCGGAATCGGCGCCGTATGGACGCGGACGACGGCCTCCCCGCTCCCCATCGGCACCGGGACGTCGACGGTCCGGACCGAGTCGATGTCGACCGGGGCCCCGACGTCGTCGGCCCGCGCGATCACCGAGTCCGCCCGCCTCGGGTACGGGTCAGGCACGGCCGCCGGCTTGTCCACCGGCTGGGCGCAGGCGGGCGCGGCAAGGGCGACGGCGAGGAAGAGGGCGAGGCGCATGGGGTCCGGGGGGCGTCGGGCGTTCAACGGACGAACGGCCCCGACGCTCCCTCTCCTGCCCGCTAGATCAAGAACTCGAGCGCCAGCGGGAGCAGGTAGAACAGCCCGACGATGTAGGCCACCGCGTAGAGCCGGTTCTTGAACGCCAGCTCGCCGACCCACTCGGCCATCCGGATCGGGATGTTGCGGACGACCTTGAGCGGGTAGATCAGCACGATCCCGAACACGTTGAACAGGAAGTGGCAGAACGCGACCGTCAGGCCGGCCACGGCGGCGGGCTCACCGCTCGTCACGGCCACGAGGGCCGCCAGCATGGCCGTCGCCGTCGTGCCCACGTTGGCGCCGAGCATGTAGGGGAAGACGCGCGGCACGGTCAGGATGCCGGCCCCGATGAGCGGCACGACGATCGAGGTCGAGACCGACGACGACTGGACGAGGAACGTCAGGACGAGCCCGAAGGCCATGGCCTTGAGCGGGTTGCCGAACACGTACTTGTCGAGCACGCCCTCCATCCGCCCCAGCACGAACCCCTTGAGGACCACGACGAGGTAGCGGAGCGCGATGAACAGCAGGATCAGCCCGACGATCGCCATCAGCCACGGGATCTCGCCGAGGAGCGAGGCGATCAGACCGGACACGATCTCGAACGGCGTGTCGCCGAGGTCGCCGGAGTCGACGCCCGGGATGGCTTCGGCAAGGACCGTCGCCGGCCGCGAGATCACGCCGAAAAACACCTCGAGCGGCAGCAGGACGAGGACCGACAGCCAGTTAAAGAAGTCGTGGACGGTCGCGCCGGCCATGGCCCGTCGGAATTCGTCGGGCCGCGTCACGTGGCCCATCGACACGATCGTGTTGGTCACGGTCGTCCCGATGTTGGCCCCCATGATCACGGGGACCGCGTTCGCGAGCGGGAGCGAGCCCGTCGCCACGAGCGTCACGACCAACGACGTCGTCGTCGACGACGACTGGACGAGGCTCGTCACGAGGATGCCCGTGATGAGCGCCAGGAGCGGGCTGTGCGTCGCCCGCGCGAGGAACCCCTCGAGGTCGAACGTCCCCTGCCCCAGCGCCTTGATCCCGTCGCCCATGAGCTCGAGCGCGACGACGAACAGGAACAGGATCGCGAACAGGGCGAGCAGGCGGACCCAGATCGGGCCGCGCCCGGAGCCCGTTGCCGGGTCGCCGTCGAGGTCGAGCTCGTCGACGGGGACCGGGCCGGTCAGCGCGTCGAGGTGCTCGCGGCGCGTGGGCGCGGAGGGTGGCAGGGCGTCGTCGGGAGTGGGCATGAGCCGGGTCGAAGGGGGGACGGGTGGCCCTCGCCCCACGTCGGTGCGCCCCGGACCTGGTCGAAGGGGAGGGCCACGGCCGAGATGATGTTCGAGAGGTGCGACGACGTCCGCCCGATCATCCGAGAGCCGACGGCGAGCACGACGGCCTCGTTCGAGGTCACGTCGTCGGCCGTGGCGAGCTCGCGGAGGTAATCGGCGACGTCCTGCTTGGTCTTGTCGTGCTCCTCCATGATGGCCCTCCCCACGCGGGAGTCGCCGACGATGAATGACCGCCGGACGCGCGGGAACGTCGACTGGACGCGGTCGCGGATCGGGCGGAGCGAGTCGACGTGCCGGCCCATCCGGGGCGACGTGGCCAACTCGGAGGCCTTCGCGATGCTCTTGGCGAGATCGCCGCACCGCTCGGCGTCCTGGACGATCGAGATGAGGAGGAGGCTCAGCGAGGTCTCGACCTTCGGGTCGGCGACCATGTGTTCCAAGATGGCCCGCCGGATGGCCTGCTCGCGGTCGTTGATCAGGTCGTCCTGCGCGGCGAGGTCGACGTGGAGGTTCTCGTTGTCGAGCAAGCAGTTCGTGGCCGCGGCGAACATCGAGTCGGCCGTGTCGAGCATGGCGCCGAGGTCGTTCAGGGCACGGTCGACGAGCGGCGGGCGGGAGCCGGTAAGGAAGCTGAAGAGGTTCATGGGGGACGATGGGGTGGCCGGCCTCGGCCGTCACGCGCGGCGATGCGCGGACGGGCGGGAGGCGAGGACGGCACGTACGACACGGCGGCCACGGCCGATCCGGGGGCCCGCCTCGGACCGGTCAGCGGCGCCTGCGTCCGCGCCACCGCTCGATGGGGTGCCGAGGCCGACAGAGACGCGAGAGACGGTGTCGATGAGGGGACGGGCGAGACGATGGGCGGGGCCCGGCCGGAGGGCGCCGTCATGCGCCCGATCCCGGCCCCGGATGCGTCGCATCGGGCGAAGGTGGGAGGACCGACCAGCAGGAGGAGTGCAACCGGACGGCGGCCGCGAAGATGCCCGGGCGTCATTACGAGAGTGTTACCCCCACGCTCGGCGCCGGCCCCTCCCCGCCTGGCGCGCCCCTGACGCCACTTCAGCACCTCCAATCCACCGTCAATTGATCCCGAGTGCGGGGCCGGTGGGCGGGCGCAACCTCTACAGCGTGGCCGACACCTGCACCCGAACCGTCTGCACGACGCGCCCGTCGGCCGGCGCCCGGCCGTCGTAGACGACCGATCCGCGGAGGCGGTCGGTCAGGCCGATCTGGGCGTCGATCCCCCACAGCGCAGAGGTGCCCGGCCCGCGCCCGTCCGTGAGTTCGAACAGAGACAGCCCGCCCGTCCCCTCCCCGCGGAGCGAGACGGACGACACCTCGCCTCGGGCCGCCGCCGAGAACCGGCCCGAGCGCGTCCATCGGACCTCCGCCGGCAGACGGGCCACGAGCGCGCCCGTCGGACGGCCCGGTCCCGCGAGTGCGTCGGTGCGGTTCGCCACCGTGGGCGCGAGCGAGAGCGTGACGCGGTCCGAGGGCGTCCACCGGAGCGAGCCCTCGACGCCGAGGCTCCGCAGGTCGTAGGTCCGGCTGGCGAACGCCTCGCTGACGGTCCGGCGGCGGGAGGCGAGCACGGCGAGGCGCCCGTCGAGGCCGCCACCGATCGGGGCGAACGCCTCTGCCCGAGCACTCTGAACGAGGCGCGTCTCGAGCCCGGCCGCGAGGCGGCTGGTCGACCTCGCGTGGTCGGCCACCAGCCGGGCGCCGCGGTCCGGGAGGTCCGGGAAGAAGCGGACCTCCTGTTCGACGCGGAGCCGCCCGTCGACCGTGCCCGCCTCGGCCCCGCCCTCGGTGTCCTGGAGGACCGACGGGTCGAGGAGGAGCACGCGGAGCACGTCCCGTTCCCGCGTCCGCTCTCGAAGGTCGAGGACGGTGCGGAATGCGACGGCACGGAGGACCTGGGCGAGCGCCCCCTCCCCCGCCGCGAGCCGGCCCGGACGCGCGTCGAGGCGGAGGCCCACGCCCACGCCGACGGTCGGGATCAGCTCCGTGCTGGGGACGAACGTGCGGAGGTACGTCCCTTCGAGCGGCGTCGTCTCGGGGAAGAACTCGTCGAGCTGAGCCACCCCGTCGGGCTCGCCGGCGCGGGGCTCGCCCTGGCCGTCGCGCCAGACGAACTCGCCGAGGTCTTGGCCCACGAGGACGTAGGTCTCCTGGAGGATCGGCGCCCGCTCCGTCAGCGCGTCGTAGACGAGCCGCCCGTCGAGCGCACCGCCCCACAGCGAGGCCCGGGTCGACGACTTCAGCGCGACCGACTCGGCGTCCTGCCGGCCGATCAGGCGGAAGTCCTCGCCGTACCGCTTGCGGCGGTACGCGACGCGCCCCTCCGTCTGGACCGCCCCGCCTCGGAGGCGGCCCGACGCCTCGAGGGTGACCGCCTCGGCGGCGTCGGCGAGGTCCTCGTTTCCGATCGGGCCGATCGGCTCGGCCTCGCGACGGTACTCGATGGTCGCCTCGCCCTCGGCTCGCCCCACGGCGACGCCGAGGCCGGGACGGACGGCCCAGAATCCGTACGAGTTCGTCAGCAGCGAGTCTTGGCGGAGCCCGCCGTCCTGCGTCCGTCGCTCGTGCTCGAGGGCGAGGCTCGGCCGCGTGGCGCCCCAGCGCGTCGCGGCGACCGTCTGGGCGCGGATGAACTGTCCCCGACCGAGCTGATCGATCAGGAAGCCCGTCCCGCCCGACTCCGCGAGCGCGCCCTCTACCGTCAGCACCGTCCCGTCGACCGTGCCCAGGGTCGCGTCGAGCGCGCCGCGCGTCGCCTCGAACCCGGCGAGGGCGAGGTGGCCGCCGCCGACCTCGACCACCGCGAGTCCCTCCCGAGCCCACCGGAGCGAGCCCTCCGTCACGGCCTCGCCCAGCGTGTCGAGCCGGCTCCCGAACGGCGTCCCGCCTCGGGCCAGGTTCCACCGCCGGTTGAAGTCGACGTCGCGGATCCGGTCGAGCGGGCGGAACGCGTCGGACCGGTCGCGGCGGACGACCTCACCGGAGAGCGCACCGCCCGCGAGATCGACCGCCGCCAGCCGGAGCCCGACCTCCGTCGCCCCCGCCCCGTCGTCGCCGTCGCCGAGGGTGGAGAGCGTGTTGCCGTCGTCGACCGACCGCGCCCACTCGCCGAACAGTTCGACGCCCGGGAGCACGTCGACGCCGCCGCGGACGTCGAGGAGGGTCCGGCTAACCGGACGGGGGAGGATTCGGAACGGGATCGCGTCGCCTCGGCCGGGGCCGACGTACTCGTAGAATATGCCGTTCCGCGCGGCGCCGGCCCGGCGGTAGTCGCCCTGCCCCGTCGGGACTCGTGAGAATCGGACGCGGAAGACCTCCGCGTCGCTCGGCGTGGCGGGGACGAAGACGGAGACCGTGTCGCCGGCCACCACGGAGTCGCGCCGTGTGTAGAGGACGAACGGGCTCTCCGGATCGAACGGGACGCGCTGCTCGCCGGGCACGAGCACGTCGTCGTCGCCAGCCGCGCGAATGAGGTCGAGGTCGTCCTCGCTGAGGCCGAGGTCGGCGACGCTGCCGAGGGCGTCGGCCTCGCGGTAGACGCGGAGGCCGAGGCGGCCGCGCGGCTCGCCGCCAGAGCCGAGGTCGAGGTCGGCGCCCCCCGCGAGGAGGGTCCGCGTGAAGCCGCCCGAGGTGTACTCGAAGTCGACCGTGATCCGCCGCTCGGCCGTGATGAGGCGAGTCGGAGTGAAGGTGATCTCGCCCGTCGCGTAGTCGATGGTGTAGTCGGCGCCGGCGCCGCGCTCCATCAGCCGGCCGTCGAGGAACACGCGCTCGCTGCCCGGGACGACCACGACGAACGCCTCGCCGGCCTCGCCCTCCAGCCGGTACGGCCCCTGCACCCCCTCCAGCGCCGGGACGTCCTGGCTCCGGAACCGCCCGCGCGTCGCCGATCCGGACGCCAGCACTCGTCCGCCACGGACCAAGCCGACCGCCGGCACCCGCACCTCGGCGACGGCGCCCTGCACCTGACGAGCGAGCGGCGCGAACCGCGTGCCGGGAAGGGCCAAATCAACATCTCCGAGGCGGGCGCGGACGGCCGCGCTCTGGACCTCCACGAACACGCGGTCGAGGTCGCTCAGTTGGCGGGTCGTGCCCTCCGGCAGGATCGGCGTGTCCTCGTCGGTGAGCGCGGCCCGGAGCGCGACGCCCGGCGACACCTCCCCTTCGAGCGACAACCGGAGCGCCGAGGTCACCGACACGTCGCGGTTCGAGCCGGCGACGACGCCCCGGGTGATCGACCCGCGCGTCTGGATCGCGGGCGGCGGCCGTGTCGAAGCCGGAGGGCGCCGCCGCTCCCCGGTCGTGTCCGGAGCGTAGAGCGCGCGGAGCGAGTCGACCGACGGGACGCGGGCGCGGACGGGGCCGACGACCGGCGCCGTGCGGTAGGCGACCGCGACGTAGCGGAGGGTGTCCGCCTCGGCCGCCAGCTCGAGGCGGCCGGTCCCGTCGAGCGTGTATTCGCCAACGGCGAGCGCGACGAAGACCGAGTCGCGGAACACCTCGACCGTCTCGGTCCCAGGGATCGGCCGCGCGTCGAGCCGGGCGACCGTCTGGCCGGCCGCGAGCGCGAACGTGTCGCGCCGCACGGTCTGCGCCGCCGCCGACGCCCCGAGGGCGCCCAGGAGCAGGACGACGAACCAGACCCTCATCGGGCAGCGCAGGGCGAAGAAAACGCGGCGGACGAGGTAGCGGAGAGCGGGCGCGGTGCGGGTGAGGAGCCGAGCAACGTACCGGCGGGCGCCGGTCGCATCAATCCACCCCGACGCCCCCCCACTCCACGATGCCGGGCGCCGTGACCCCCACGATCGAGTCCCCGAGGCGGACCACCCCGCGCAGCGGCAGGTCTCCGATGGGGAGAGGGATGACCTCCACGAGGCCGTCCCGGATCTCGGCGACGCCCTCGACTCCTCCGACCATCAGGCCGGTCGCGCTCGCGTCGACGCTCACCAGACGCCCGACATCGCTGGGAATTGCAATAACGGGCCCGGGCGATCCGAACGGATCGAACGCCCGCACCTCGGCCCGGCCCGCATCCGCGACCCAGAGCGCACCGGCATCGTCCACCGCGACGTCGACCGGATCGGACAGCACCCCGGCACCGAGCACGCGCTCGACGGCCCCCTCGGCGTCGAGCCGGAGGACGTGCCGACGGCCGGCGTCGAGAACGTAGAGCGATCCATCGGGCCCGGCGGCGACCGCGATGGGCTGCGCGCGCATCCGCTCGCGGGCCCCGCCGGGCTGGCGGAGTGGCTGCGTCGGGTCGACGTCGTAGACCGGGAAGGTCGCGGCGACCCGGGCCTCGCCGGTGAACTGGAGCACGGCCCCCGCCCCACGGTCCACGACGAAGATCGCCTGCCCGTTCGTCGGGTCCACGTCGACCGGGTCGAGGAACGCCTCGGCTCCCGTCCCGACCCCACCGAGGCGGACGGGGAGGCCACCGCGGAGCACGACGACGCCCGCGGCGTCGACCACCCACAGGCGACCGTCCGGCGTCGTGGCGATCGCGCGAGCGTCGTCGAACCCGCCTGCTCCGACGCCGGGGCCGGAGCAGGCGCTCGCGGCGAGTCCGAGCGCACAGACCAGGGCGTGGATCCTCACGAGTCCGCCAGACGCCGGAGCCCCTTCTGTCCAATGTCGCGCCGCAGCGTCTTGCCCTCGAACGTGACCTCGTCGGCCCCCGCGTACGCGGCGTCGAGCGCGTCCTGGAGCGTGGCGCCGCGGCCGGTGATGCCGAGGACGCGTCCGCCGTTCGTCACGACGTTGCCCTCGGCCGTCCGGGCCGTGCCGGCGTGGTAGACCGTCGCGTGCGGGGCCGCCCGGTCGATCCCACGGATCAGCCTCCCCTTGTCGTACGAGCCCGGGTACCCCTCCGACGCCAGCACGACGCAGGCCGCGGCGTCGCCCGACACCTCGACCGCGAGGTCGGCGACGCCGCCCGACGCGACGGCCTCGAACAGGTCGAGCGGGTCCGAGTCGAGGAGGGGGAGGAGCACCTGCGCCTCGGGGTCGCCGAACCGGCAGTTGAACTCGACCACGGACGGCGCGCCGCTGGGGTCGATCATCAGCCCGACGTAGAGGACGCCGCGGTAGGGCGTCCCGTCGGCCCGCATCCCGTCGAGGATCGGGCGGACCACCTCCGCCTCGGCGCGCTGGCGGACCGCCTCGGTGACGACAGGGGCCGGCGCGTAGGCGCCCATGCCGCCCGTGTTGGGGCCGGTGTCGCCCTCCCCGATCCGCTTGTGGTCCTGGGCCGCCTGGAGGAGCACGTACCCCTCCCCGTCCGTGAGGACGAACAGGCTCGCCTCCTCGCCGTGCAGGAAGTCTTCGATCACGACCGTCGAGCCGGCCGCGCCGAACGCCCCGCCGTCGAGCATGTCGGCGAGCGCGTCACGGGCGGCCTCGCGCGTCTCCGCGACGACGACGCCCTTGCCCGCGGCCAGCCCGTCGGCCTTGAGGACGATCGGGAGCGGCTGGTCCTCGACGTAGCTCCGGGCCTCCTCGAGTTCGCCGAGGCCGAAGGTGCGGGACGCGGCCGTCGGGACGCCGTGGCGCGCCATGACGTCTTTCGCGAACGCCTTCGACCCCTCCAACCTCGCGGCAGCCCTCGACGGGCCCACGACGGCGATGCCCGCCTCGACGAGCCGGTCGGCGAGGCCGGCCACGAGCGGGACCTCGGGACCGACGACGACGAGACCGACCTCGCGCTCGCGGGCGAGGTCGACGAGTCCGTCGACGTCATCGGCCGCGACGGCGACGTTCTCGGCGTGGGCGGCCGTGCCCGGGTTTCCGGGGGCGCAGAGGAGGTCGGGACGGCGGGGGCTCCGGGCGAGCGCGTGGACGAGCGCGTGCTCGCGCCCACCGCTGCCGACGACGAGGACGGTCACGGGGTCAGGGGGAATGGAGCGAAAAGATACCGGGCGCGTACACCCGCCCGATCCCCCCTCTCTCGCCCGTGCCCGCGCTCCTCCTCGTCCTCGCCGCGCTCTTCCAGCAGACGCCCCCTCCGGCCCCCCCCGACACGACGGAGACCCCGACCGAGCAGGCTGCCGACGTTCTCGACCAAGCCAGCGACGTCGTCTCCGAGGGGGGCACCTACGACGAGAACGCCGAGGAGTCCGGCCCGGGCATCACGTTCCGGCCACGGATCGCGCCGTCGGCACTGTACTCGAGCGGGCGCGGGTTCGGGATCGGGGGCGGCGTCGGGATCCGAAACCTCGTCCGGCCCGGGACCGACCTCGTGCTCGACGTCCGCCTCCAGCAGCGCTTTCAGAGCGCCGACGCGACGTTCTTCACGGCGGACCCGTACGACACTCGGCTCCACGCGCTGTTCAACGTCGGCGGGGCGACGACGCAGCGGCGGCGCTACTACGGGCTCGGGCCCAACACGGTCGCCGACAGCGAGTTGAACCTGTACCACGACGCAGCGCAGGCGGAGGTTCGCCTGGGCTACTATCCGCTGGGCACGACCGCCATCTACGTCCAGCCCGGCGTCCGTTTCCTGTACGACTACTCGGGCGGAGTGAACGAGGACGCGAGCGAGAACCGGATCGACGACCTCTTCCCGGTGGGCTCGGCCTCGAACCAGGCCGTCCGCGTGGCCGAGGACGAGGCGCGATACGGGGCCTCGATCGGGGTCGAGATCGCGACGGACCTGAGGGACTGGCCGGCCTACGCGCGGCGCGGCTTCTTCGGGACCGCCGAGCACCGGCGGTTCTACGCCTTCGACGAGTCGAAGCTGACGCTCGCCCGGTACACGGCCTCTGGCCTCGCCTACCTCCCGATCCGCGGGCGGACGACGCTCATTACGCGCGGCGTCCTCGCCGTCACGCGCAGCGGCGATGCCGACGGGGACGGCGAGGACGACGACATCCCCTTCTACTACCTCCCGACGCTCGACGACCGGGTGGCGACCGCCTTCCAGCAGGACCGCCTGTCCGGCCGCGACCTGCTGGCCTTGGGGGTCGGCGTTCGCGCGCCCATCGTCGACCTCCTCGGCATCTACGGCATCGACATGCTCGTGATGGGCTACCTCGGCAACGCCTACGACAACGTGTTCGAGCAGTTCATCCCGAAGGTCTCGTTCGAGGAGGGATCGTTCCGCGACGAGGCGGGGAGGGCCTACCTCCGACCGGCGCTCGGCCTCGGCCTCGGGATCGTCAACCTCGACAAGGAGCGGGTGGTCGTGGGGGGCCTCGTGGGGATCGGGCCCGGCGGTCTGTCGCTGGCGACGCTCCGGATCGCCTACGACCTCCGCGACGCCCGCCCGCTGTTCCGCTGACCTGCCCCGAAGGCCTCCCGAGGCGGCCTCACCCGACCCTCACCGCTTCCTCGGCTCTTCGGTGGGTAGGGCTCCAGGGTGCGGCTACCTTCACGCGCCCCCTCCCCGGACGCCCCTCGTGCCCCTGCCCCGAGCCCCTCGCTGGCTGTTCGCGCTGAAAGGCGTGCTGGCCGTCGTCGCCGTCGTCGCGCTCGTCCACCTCGCCGATCCCGCCGAAGTCGCGACGGCCGTCTCCCACGCCGACCCTCGCTGGGCGCTCCTCGCGCTTGCGCTCGTGCCGGTCAACATCGGGCTGGAGGCGTACCGGTGGGGCCGGCTCGTCCGACGGATTGCGCCGCAGGTCCGGTACCGCGACGCCGTCCGCGCCGTGGTCGGGTCGTATCCGCTGGGGCTCCTGACGCCGGGCCGCGTGGGCGACTACGTGGGCCGGGCCGTCTACCTCCGCGAGATCCCGGCCGGCACCTCCGCCGCGCTCACGTTCGGGGAGCGGATGGCGACCCTGGCGGCGTGCCTCGTCGCCGGGCTGGCGGCGCTCGGGCCGTACCTCCAGACTGTCGCCGATCCGTCGCCGCTGTGGCCGGCCGTGCTGGCGATCGGGCTGATGGGGACGGGCGGTCTGCTCGCGCTGATCCTCTTCCCCGCCCTCGCCCAGACGGTTGTGACGACGCTCTTGCCGTTCGCGCCGGTCCGCCGGGCCGTCGGGGCGTTCGGGCAGATTCCGGGTGACGAGGCCGTGCTGCTCCTCGCGCTGTCGGGCATCCGCTACGTCGTGTTCTCGGCCCAGTTCGTGTGTCTCGTCCACGCCGTCGCGCCGGCCGCGCCGGTGGGCGGACTGATGATGGGCGTCGCGCTGGTGTTCTTCGCCAAGAGCGCCATCCCGCAGGTCACCCTCGGCGACCTCGGCGTGCGCGAGGGCGCGGCCGTGTTCTTTCTCGGGGCCTACGGCGTGGCTCCGGCCGCGGCGCTCGACGCCTCGCTGGCGCTGTTCGGGCTGAACCTCCTGCTGCCGGCCCTCGTGGGCGTCCCGTTCCTGCTCCAGCTCCAGCTCCGACGGAAGGCCGCCCGCCGTCCGTCGCCCGTCGAGGTCCCGGCGTGACGACGGTCTGGGGCCTCATTCTGATCGCCCTCGCCGCCTACCACGGCGCGTGGCTGCTGGCGTGGGCCGTCGGCCTCCGCCGCGAGGCTCGGCGCACGGACGCCACGCCCCGCCTCGCCGACGCCGACCTCCCGACGATCACGGTCGTCGTCCCCGCCCGCGACGAGGAGGACACGATCGGACCGTGCGTCGACTCGATCCTCGCGACCGACTACCCGCGCGAGAAGCTCGAGGTGATCGTCGTCGACGACGACTCGTCCGACACAACGCCCGCGGTCGTCCGCCAGCGGATGACGGCGACGGCGGCGCTCGTTCCGGCTGGCGACGAGTTGCCCGAGGCCGAGTGGGACGAGTCGGAGGGCGGCGGGCGGCTCCGCCTCGTCCAGATCCCCGAGAACCGCCGCCGCGCCCGGGCTCACAAGAAGCGGGCGATCGAGAAGGCGGTCGCCCACGCCCGTGGCGAGCTCATCCTCACCACCGACGCCGACTGCGTCGTGCCGCGGGGCTGGCCGCGCGCCCTCGCGGCCCAGTTCGAGGGCGACGAGATCGCGTTCGTGTCCGGCCCCGTGGCCTACGTCGTCCGGCCCGAGGACGGCCTGTTCGTGCGTTTCCAGGCCCTCGACTTTTTCGGCGTGATGGCGTGTGGCGCGGGCGGGATCGGGATCGGCCAGCCGCACCTCGCGAACGGCGCCAACGTGGGCTACCGTCGCGAGACGTTCGAGGCCCTCGGTGGCTTTTCCGGCATCGACCACGTGACGAGCGGCGACGACGAGCTGCTCATGCAAAAGATCGCGTACACCACCCCGCTGGACATCCGCTTCTGCGCCGACCCCAGCGCGACGGTCCTTACGACGCCGGTCTACACGGCCTCCGAGTTCTTGCACCAGCGGAAGCGGTGGGCGTCGAAGAGCCTGAACTACCCGCTCCGGCTGAAGGTCATGCTGGGTGGACTCGTCGCGTTCTATTTCGCGCTCACGGCCACGCTCATCGCGGCCCCGTTCGTGCCGGCGCTGTGGCCGTGGCTCCTGGGCGCGCTCGCGATCAAGGCGGCGACGGAATTGCCCGTGCTGGTCCCGGCCGCGCGGCGGTTCGGGCAGACGCACCTCATCCCGGTCTTCCCGCTCCACCTGTTGCTCCACGGCCCGCAGTCGCTCCTCGTCGGCGTCCTCGGCCCGCTCGGCGGGTTCCAGTGGAAGGGGCGAACGCTGGATCAGTAGACCTCATCCCCGCCTCGGTCGCATCGTGGACACGCCGGTGGTCCGTCGCGGACGGTGGCATCTTGCGGCGCACTTCCCTCCCGCTCCCCTGCCGTTCCAGCGATTCCGCGACTCGCTGCTCCCCCGCGCGCTCGGCCCCCTCGTGCCCGGCGCGATCGTCCGGGGGCCGACGCACGTCGAAGGCCGGCCCTGCCTCTACGTCACGGTCGATGACGGGCCCGACGCGGAGGGCTCGCCGCGCTGGCTCGACGTGCTCGCACGCCACGATGCGCGAGCCGTCTTCTTTCTGTCCGCGGGCCGGGCCAAAGATCACCCCGACCTCGTCCGCCAGTTCGCCGAGGCGGGGCACCGCGTGGGGAGCCACGGCGACGACCACGTGAGCGGGTGGAGATCGCCTCGCGCCGTCCGGGCCTCGTTCGAACGGGCCGAGCGGGTCCTCGAGTCGCTGGTACGCGCCCCCGTCCGGGACGTCCGGCCGCCGTACGGCCGGGTCACGCCCGGACTCGTCCGGTGGGCACGGGAGGGGCGTCGGCGGATCGTGCTCTGGGACCTCATGCCGGGCGACTTTTTACCTTCCCGGTCGCCGTCAGCGCTCGCGGACGAGATCGTTCGGCTCGTGCGGCCCGGCTCGATCCTCGCCCTCCACGACGGCCCCCCTGCGCGCCGGGCCGTCGCCGCGCTCGACCTCGCCTTGCCTCGGCTCGCCGCTGCGGGGTGGACCGTCCCCCTCCTCCCCGCCCCATGACCGTAGCTCTCGCCCTCGTGTTCGGGGGCTACGTCGCGTTCCTGCTCGGCGTCGCCTGGCGAATCCGAACCCATCCTCCCATCGAGCCTCTCCCCGACGCGAAGCTCCCGACGGTCGCCGTCGTGGTCGCCGCGCGGGACGAGGAGGACTGCATCGGCCGCTGCCTCGACGCGCTCCAGGCCCAGGACTACCCGGCCGGCCGCCTCACGCTCGTCGTCGCCGACGACCACTCGACCGACGGGACCGCTGACGTCGTCCGTCAGCGTGCCGAGGCGGGCGGGCCGCACACCGTCCGCTACCTCCGCGTGCCGGACCCCGTGGGTCACCTCCGTGGCAAGGCCCAGGCGCTCCACACCGCGTTCGAGGCGGTCGACGCCGACGTCGTCCTCATCACCGACGCCGACTGCGCGCCCGTCGCGACGTGGGCGCGGACGCTCGCGTCGGCGTTCGCGGACGAGACGGTCGGCATCGCGTGCGGCCTCGCGCGGCTGGTCGAACGGGACGGCCATCCGTTCGACCGGGTCCAGGCGCTTGATTGGGAGCTCCTGATCGGGACCGTCAGCTCGGCGGCGGAGTCGGGACGGCCAGCGACGGGGATGGGCAACAACATGGGCGTTCGGCGAGAGGCGTACCTCAGAGTCGGGGGCTACCCGGCGCTGCCTTTTTCGGTCACGGAGGACTTTACGATCGTGCAGGCCGTCGCCAAGGCCGGCTGGCGCGTCCGCTTTCCCCTCGACGCGGCGGCCGTGGTGTGGTCGCTTCCGGCCGACAGCCTGCCCCAGGCCTACCGGCAGCGTCGGCGGTGGGCCCGAGGCGGGCTCAGCGGCGACCCGTGGGTGTTCCCGTTGTACGTCCTCCTGTTTGTCGTCCACGCGCTCCCCCTCGTCGGGCTGGCCGTCGCTCCGGGGGCGGCCATCGCCGCCCTCGCTGCAAAGGCCGTGGGCGACGGGGCCGCGCTGACCGCCCTCCGGCGTCGGGCAGGCGGGCGCGTCCACCTCGGGGCCTTGCTCGGGACGGTCGTATTCGTGACCGGCTACCTCGTCACGCTCCCCGCGGCCCTGGTCCTCAAACCCCAGATCGGCTGGAAGGGCCGGCGGCACTAAGGATCCCGCGGGGTGGGCGGCCCGTCTGTAGCTCCCCTTCTCCCCTGCCCCATGTCGACCGCCACCTCGTCCGCCCGCCACGCCAAACGCCACCCCCTCGAAACGCTCGGCCGCGTCGGGTACGGGGTCAAAGGTGTGCTCTACGCTCTGCTCGGCGTCATCGCCCTCGACGCTGCGATCGGCCCCGAGGACCCCGAGGGCCAGGAGGGGGCGTTCGCGACGCTCGCCCAACAATCCTATGGCGAGGTCCTCCTGTGGGTCCTGGTCGTCGGCCTCGCGGCGTACGCGCTGTGGCGCGTCGTCCTCGCGATCACCGACCCCGAGGGCGAAGGCGACGACGTCGAGGGCGCCGGGAAACGGTTCTTCTACGTCGTGAGTGCCGTCGCGTACGGGAGCCTTGCCTACTCGGCCTACCGGGTCGTGTCAGGTGCCGGGCAGAGCAGCGGCGGGGGGGCTGAGGACCGCGCGCAGACTCTCCTTGGCCTGCCGGCCGGCCGGTGGATCGTCGGGCTCCTCGCGCTGGGCCTCCTCGGCTACGGCCTCTATCAATTTGTCCGGGCCTACCGAGCCTCGTTTATGAGCAACTTCCACCTCGACCAGCGCGCAGTCCAGCACCGCGACCTCATCAAGCGGGCCGGCCAGTGGGGGCTGAGCGCCCGGGGGGTGGTCTACGTCCTGACGGGCACGTTCATGGCCCAGGCCGCTCTCCGTGCCGACGCCGACGAGGCCGGCGGGCTCGACCAGGCGCTCGGGGCGCTCCAACGGCAGAGCTACGGCCCGTGGCTGCTGGGCCTGGTAGCGATCGGGTTCATCCTCTACGGTGCCTATTGCTGGGTAAACGCGAGGTACCGACGTTACGAGGGGCAGTAACGGTCTAGCACTTATTCTCAAACCCCATTGAAACAATGCCATACGCCCCATAGCTTAAGCCACGTGTCCCCCTCCGTTCTCATGCCCCGCGCGAAAGGTGTCATCCGGATCGACTCCGACTCGACCCACGGGTGGCAGGTCCGGGTGTACCGGGACGGAAAAACGTTCTCGCGCCTGTTTTCCGACAAGAAGTGGGGCGGGCGCGACGAGGCCTTCGAAGCCGCAGCGACGTACCGGAAGGAGCTCATCGACGAGGTCTCGCAGCTCCCCGCGAAGCCGCGGCGACGTCGCCTGATCCGGTCCAACAAGAGCAACACGAGCGGCGTCGTCGGCGTCTCGCGGACCTACAAGCGCGACCGACGCGGCATCCGGCACGAGGTCTACGCGGTCTCCTGGAACCCGGAGCCCGGCGTCGCCCGCGGGACCTCGTTCTCGATCAAGCGCTACGGAGAGGACACGGCGTTCCGCCTCGCCTGCCAGCTCCGCTGGAAGAAGATGAAGGAGATCTACGGCGACCGCTACGATGTCGAGAGCTACCTCGACCTGTACCGCCAGAAGGCGGCGGTCGACGAGCGCGCGGAGAGGCGCCGCCGCGACAAGGGCGACGATTAGGCCTCGACTCGGCGGCGGACCGTCTCGACGACTGCGTCCACCGGCTCGGTCCCGTCGAGGCGGAGCACGTCGGCCGGCGGTTCGAGCGCCGCGAACTGGCTCGAGGCCAGGCCCACCCCTGCGTAGTGCCCGCGCCGCCCGGCCAGCCGCGCCTCGATGACACCGCGGGGCACGTCGAGCCACGCCACGAACACCCGCGGCTGGCCAGCGGTGAGGCGCTCCCGATAGGACGCCTTGAGCGCCGAACACGCGAGGACGGTCGGCGGCCCCTCCTGCACGCGGTGGCGGATGAGCGCCGCGAGCCGGTCGAGCCACGGCGCGCGGTCCGCGTCGGTGAGACCCTCACCCCGGCTCATCTTGGTGCGCGCCGCGACGCTGTGGTGGTCGTCCGCGTCCTCGAACGCCCAGCCGAGCGCGTCGGCCAGCCGTCGGCCGACCGTCGTCTTGCCGCTGCCCGCGACGCCGATGAGGAGGACGACGCGGGGGGTCGGGGTCACGGAGGGTTCGCGGGCGATGGATCGGAGCGTGCGTACTCTCTCGGCGTCTCATCGGTCCCGCGCCTCGTGTCCAACCGCCGCCTCATCCGCCTCGCCCTGTTCGCCGTCCTTGCCGTCGTCGTCGTCTTCGCGCTGAGCGACGTGCTCGGGCTCCGGGCGTCGGACACGAGCGTGGTCTCGCCGAAGGGCTACGTGGGGATCTCGCACGGGAGCCATACCCATTACGTCCCGAACGGTTGGGACGGGAGCACGAGCATCTCGGACTTCCCCACGAGCCCGCCGCCCGAAGGCATGACGGTGGCCGAGGACGGACGGATCGTGCCGGTGGAGTAGGCAGCGTACAGACCGTAGGGCGCTATCCGGATGCGGGTGGACACGACAGCCGCCGAGTCGCCATCGATGCGGAAATGGGCGTACCCGCGGTACGCTGGCTCGATGTAGCAACAGGCGACGAGCGTCCGCCCTCCACTCTCGACGGCGACAGCAGACTCGCCACGCGGCTCGACGGCGACCTCGGTCGTGCCCCCCGGCGGGATCGGCGGAAGCGCGTATCTCTCGCCGGTCACGGTCACGACGAGGTCTGATCGCTCGACAGGCCCGGCGTTTTCGACACGGACGAGCAGACCGGGCTCGCACCCGACGAGGATCAGCATCGCGCTGGCGGCGGTGGCTCGCCAGCACGACGCGATCGAATTACGCACCCTCTTGGTCGCCGGGGGTCGGATCGACGAGCGAGGGAGGAGCGGCGCCGGAGGCCAGCGGGGTCGACCCGTCGCCCGAGGCGGACGTGGCCGGCGCCTGGCGGTCGGCCGTGAGACGCTGCGCGAGGGCAGCGAGGTCGACGCCCGCGATGCTCTTGACGAGCTCCGGCGTCGTCGCCATGAGCCCGGCGACCGTGTCGGTGATCCGGCGGACGCCCTGGCCCGAGCCCGTGTCCACAACGGTCAGGGAGCCGATCGACGCGAGCGGCTTGGCGACCTCTCGGGCCAGCTCCGGCATCATCTTGGCCAGGAGGTCGAGCACGGCGGCCTCGCCGAACTTCTCGAATGCCTCGGCCAGCTTCTCCTTGGCCTCGGCCTCGGCGAGCCCGCGCTGGCGGATCACGTCGGCCTCGGCGAGACCCTCGGCGCGCGTCCCCTCCGCCCGGGCCTTGGCCTCGGCCTCGATCTCGAACTGCCGCGCCTCGGCCCGCCGCACCTGGCGGAGCTTGTCGGCCTCGGCGGCCTGCTCGACGGCGTAGCGGTCGGCGTCGGCCTTCTTCTTGACCTCCGAGTCGTACTGCTTCTCGCGGCGTTCGATCTCGAGCTTCTCGAGGTCCACCTCGCGCTGCTTCCGCACGAGCTCGACCTGCATCTGCTCTTCGACGACCGTCCGCTGGGACGTCGCCTCCTGGACGGAGTAGGCGAGGTCGGCTGCGGCCTTGGCCGTGTCCTGCTCCTGCTTGAACGCGGCGACCTTCAGCTCCTTCTCCTTGGTCGCCTCGGCCACGTTGGTGTCCCGGACGAGCTCGGCCTTCTGGCCCTCCTCGTCGGCGTTGGCCTTCTTGATGCGGCTGTCCCGGAGCGCCTCCGCCTCGGCGATGTCGGCGTCGCGCTTGATCGCGGCGATGCGCGGCCGGCCGAGCGCCTCGAGGTACCCGTTCTTGTCGCGGACGTCCTTGATCGTGAAGCTCACGATCTGGAGGCCCATCTTCTTGAGGTCGCGCGCGGCGACCGACTGGACCTCCTGGGCGAACTTGTCTCGGTTCCGATAGACCTCCTCGACGGTGAGCGTGCCGAGGATGGCGCGGAGGTGACCCTCCAACACCTCACGCGCTTCCGCACGGAGCTCCTCGTCGGGCTTGCCGAGGAACTGCTCGGCCGCCGTCGCGACGTCTTCGACCGACGAGCCCACCTTGATGACGGCCACTCCGTCGGTCATGACGGGCACGCCCTCGGCCGTGTAGACCTCCGGCGTCATGACGTCGAGCTTGTGGGAGAGCAGCGAGAGCTGCTCTCGCTGCTGGACGATCGGAACGATGAACGCGCCGCCCCCTCGGACGATCTTGACCTTCCGGGCCGACTCGTCGGTAAGGACGTTCTTTCCCCCCAACGCGGCGCCCGTGATGATCATGGCCTCGTCGGGCGAGACCGTTTTGTAGCGGCTCGCGACGAGCACGACGATCACGACGATCGTCGCGATCAGCACGACGGCGACGAGTCCAGTGGTTCCGAGGAGCTCTAACATGGGGATGGGGGGCTGAGTGGGTGTGTCTAGGCGCGCGTCTGGAGCCGGGGCGGCAGGCCCACCTGCTCCGGCGACTCCGCGAAGTCGTCGGTGTCGAGCGGCGCGACGCGGAGGACGCCGTCGGCGTCGACTTCCACGACGACGACGCGCGTGCCCGTGGGGATGGCGTGGCCCGAGAAGGACGCCGCCGTCTGGAACGTGGTGCTGGCGCCCATGCGGACCACGACCTCGCCGAACCCGCCCTCTGGGACGCCGGTCGCCAGCTCGCCGGTCTTGCCGGCGTACTCGCGCACCGAGAACCCCGTCGAGTTCTCGCTCTGCTGCATCGGCTTGACGTAGACCACGTGGAGCACCACCGCCCCCACGACGCCGACGAGAACGGCGACCGCGACCTCAGGGGCCGTCGCCAGCCCGGCGTACGTATCGAGCAAGACGCCGGCCCCGCCGAAGAGCGTCACCCCGGCGACGGACGAGAGCGGGTCGAACGCGTCCCCGAGGTCGAGGGCCTCGAGCGCGCCGTCGAGCGCGTCCAGGGCCGCCTCCAACACCTCGCCCACCACGAGGAGCACGAGGGTAACGGCGAAGCCGCCGATGAGGCAGAACCAGTAGAGGGGCGGCATCGGTGCGCGGGGAGGATGACCCGGCTACGGCCCCAGCGGCCAGGGGTTACGGAGCCATTCCCGGCCAATCTAGCGGCGAGACTCCGAACGCACGCGCCCCTGACGCCGCCCGTGAGGACGGCATCGGGGACGGTCGGGTTGGAGCCGGACGACTTAGATGTAGAGTGAGTCGAGGATCGCGTGCCGGGGCGTCGGGTGAGCCTTCGCGAGGAAGACCGACGACGCGAGACACGCCAAGCCGATCACGGCCATCAGGCTGAGGCGAGCGGGCGTCATAGCAGGAGGGGTGTGACGATGGAAGCGCTTTTCTCAAAGATCGAGCCTGATTGCTCCCTCCCCTTGCAGCCGGTTGCGAATCGACGAAATGAGCCGCTGAGCGGACGAACTCCGTGACTGAACGCTCGCGATCTCTGCCGGTGACCCGCCTAGGCTTTGACTTCGGGCGTCAATTCTTCCCCTCTACTCTTTCGAGGTCGCCCCACAAGGGATCCAACCGACTCTGCGTCTCTATAACGTCTCGCTTGGCAGATTGCCCTGCCGAACCTTCTCACCACCTCCCATCGACCTCCTATCTCTATGGCCAAATCCACAAGCGCTCCGAAGTTTGACATGGACGTCGTAAACAAAAAGGAAGCGGCGAACATCCTCAAGACGTCCCGCCAGCGTGGGTCCCGTACGTCCAAGTACACGCCGGTCTACGAGAGCATCTCCGACCTGAAGAGCGGCGACTTCCTCGTCCTTCGCTCACTCGAGAAGAGCTCGAAGCTGGGCATCTACCAGGGCGTCAAGCGGAACTTCGGCGACGACATCAAGATGGCGTCGGCCCGGGATCAGGACGCCGACGGAGAGCACTACACCGTCGTGATCGGGAAGGCGACCGATCATGACGAGATGCGCGAGATGGCGAAGCGCGGCTGAGCGCCTAGGGCGCGCCCGGGTCTCCACCCCGACCCGGGTGCGTCTCGTAGAAGGGGTTCTCCGATGGCCGGTCGACGCCCCGATACATGCGGGCCATTCGGACGTAGTGTGCCGCGTTGGCCCGGTTCCGGCCCACCTCCGCCTCGGTCAGCCCGCGAACGACTCGGGCCGGTGATCCGAGAACGAGCGACCCGGGAGGAACCTCCGTGCCTCCGGTGACGAGGGCACCGGCACCGACGAGGGACCCGGCACCGATGACGGACCCATCGAGGAGGATCGCGCCCATCCCGATCAGGACGTCGTCCTCAACAGTGCAGCCGTGGACGACGGCGTTGTGGCCGATGGTCACGCCGGCGCCGACGTCGCACGGGTGCGTCCCCCGAGAGACGTGGACGGTCGCGTTGTCCTGGACGTTCGATCCGGAGCCGATCCGGATCCAGTGGACGTCGCCGCGGAGCGAGGCGCCGAACCAGACGCTGGCGCCGTCGCCGAGCGTCACGTCGCCGACGACGGCGGCGGTGTCGGAGATGTAGACGCCGTCACCGAGGCGGGGCGAACGGCCGAGGAAGGAGTCGGTCATCGGGACAAGGACGGGAGGAATGGAAGCTCTGACGAGCGGGGCCGGGCTGCCATGGATCCGGAGACTCAGGGGTTCCCCCGGGGCCAATGACGAACCGCTGCGGCCCGCGTCGCGTACGCCGCTCACCCCCGTCGCCATGCCTGACATCGTCCTCTCACGCCCCCACGCCCTCGGACTCGACGCCGCTCGCCGCGCCGTGGACGAGGTGGCCGGCCGGCTCCGAGAGGAGTTCGGCGTGTCGACTCGCCGCGAGGGCGAAACGGTCTTCGTCGAGGGGCGCGGCGTGACGGGTCATCTCGAGGCGGGCCCGCACGACCTCCGCGTCGTGGCCACGCTCGGTCTTCGAGCGCGACCGTTCAAGCGGCTGCTGAAGCGCGAGATCGAGGCCGAACTCGACCGCCTCGCCCCCCTCTCCTGACCCCTGCTCCCATGTCTACCACCGTCCGCCGGTTCGTCCTCGACCGCCTGTACCCCTCCGTCCTCGACGGCGTGCCCGGGCTCGGAACGCCCGAGGCGCGCGCGGCCGACGCCCGACTCGGAGGGGGCTCCCTCGACGAGCAGGTCGACCGTCTCGTCCGCCGTCACGTCGCGCTGTCGGCCTCGGCCGGGTTCGTGAGCGGCCTCGGCGGGTGGCTGACATTGCCCGTCGTGCTCCCGGCCAACCTCGCCGCGGTCGCGTCGGTCCAGCTCCACATGGCCGCGTCGATCGCGGCCCTCGCCGGACACGACCCGCGTCTCCCAGCGACTCGGGAACGGGTTCTGTCCTGCCTCGTGGGGTCCGGCCCCGCGGATCCGGCCCGCGACCCCGAGCAGGAGACGATCGACCGCGTCGGCCTCAAGCTGGCCGAGCGTGGGCTCAACCTCGTCGTCTCGAGCACCGTCGGGGCGGCGAAGTGGGGCGCGAAGAAGGTCGTCAGCGGCCAGGTCAAGCGGAAGTTCCTCCGCGGCATCCCGCTCGTCGGCGGCTTCATCGGCGCCGCGTCCGACGGCTACGTCACGCTGAAGGTGGCCGAGGCCGCCCGCGGCGAGTTCTTTGGCGGCATCGAGGAGCCCGACGCACCCGGCTTCCCGCCGTCGTCCGGCGACGGCCTCCCCTCCGGCATCGTCCCTTCGCCCACCGGCGAGGAGGCGTAGCCCCTCCCCTCTCTCTTAGCCACTCCCCTCTTCCATGGACAACATCCCCAACGAGACTGAGGCCGCCGAGGTGGCCGCGACGGTCGACGACCTCGAGCGTGGGCTCGCACAGATCCCACTCTCCAAGGCCATCAACAAGATCGACGACTGGAAACGCAAGATCGAGCAGACCGAGCGGGAGGACCTTCGCCCCATCGCGGCGGGCCTCGGCGAACTCCACCAGTCGCTCGTCGGCGAGGCCATCAACGGCGCCCGAATCGGGGCCATCCTCGTCCGCCTCGGCGAGCAGACCGAGGCGGCCGAGGTGTCCGAGGCGACGACGGGGGACACGACGGAGGACCTCGAGCGGTCGCTGAAGCGGCTCGGCTCGCTCCTCCGCCACGCCGGCGGCGCCATCGGCGGCGCCACGGCCGACGCCACCACCGACGAAACCGCAGAGGCATGAGAGGCTCCACCCCCGACACCGGCCGCGTCACGCTGGAGCAGACCGAGGCGGCGCTCGACGGCCCGATCACGGCGCTCACGCCCTCCGCTGCGCTCGGCATCCTCGACCACTGGCGTACCGCCTGTCTCGACGAGGACCAGCTCGACCTGAGCGGCGTCGCCGCCGGCCTCGACGATCTCCGCGGGCTCCTCGCGGGCGACCGCCTCGACGGCCGCGCCATCGCCGACGCGATCGCGGGCCTCGCCGAGGCCACGCGGGAAGCCGCCGCTGCGGCCCCCGACGAGCGCGTCCAGCCCCGCCTCGAGCGGATCGCGACGAACCTCGACCGGGCCGCGACCGCGCTCGGCGCCTAGCCGCCGTCCTTTCCTTCCCCATCTCTTTCCTTCCAGCTATGGCCTCCGACGACACCCGCCCCGACCAGATCGAGGGCATCTCCACCGAGACCGGCGACACGCCCGGCGACCCCGAACTCCGCACGGTCAACGCGGCCCCCGACCTCTCGGACGACTCCCCTGACAGCGACGCCGAGGTGGCGGACGACGTCAACGACGTCCCGGGGGATGAGACGCCGGGCACCGCGCTCAACCCGCACTAGACAGGTCACCTGAACGCCTCTCGTCCAGAACGGCTGGCGGCCTCGGTCGCCGGCCGTTCGTGCGTTTAGGCGCCGTAGCGGATGGAGACGACCGTGAGTGGGGTCTCGCCGGCCGGCGTCTTCAGCGTGACCGTGTCCCCCGCCTTCGCGCCCGTCAACGCTCGGGCATATGGGGACGTGAACGCGACCGCGTCCTCGGCCGTCCCAGCCTCGTCGACGCCGACGATCCGGACCGTCCGCTCCTCGCCGTCTGCGTCGCGGACGACCACGGTCGCCCCGAACCGGATGTCGGACCGGCCGATCTTGGCGGGGTCCACCACTTGACTCCGTGCGATCCGCTCCACGAGTTGGCCGAGGAGGCCCGTCAGAAGTTCGCGCTCGCGGGACGCGTCCGGGTCTTCCGCATCGATCTCGGCACGGCTGCGTTCGAGGGCGGCCTTCTCCGCCCGGAGCGCCGCCAGCCCTGCGGGCGTGACGTAGTTCGGGACGCCGGCCGGGAGCGGCGGGCGCGGAGGGATAACGATGGGGACCTCAGGGGCTCCTTCCTTGACAAAGGCTCGGCTCAAAACGGGGTGGGATAGGAGACAAAAAAGGCGCCCCCCGGAAACCCGGAGGACGCCTCGTACGAGAAGACCGTCGGCCTACATCTCGGGCTCGCCGGGCTCGTCGATGACCTCGCCGTCGCCGATGACGTCCTCCTGGTCGCCGACCGGAGCGCCGTCCTCGATGGCCTCGTCAACCTCTTCGGCAGCCTCGTCGTACTGCTCCTCGATGGCGTCGCCGGTGTCGTCCATACCGGCGTCCTCGTAGGCCTCGTCGATGGCCTCGCCCTGGTCCTCGATCGCGTCAGCCTCTTCGGACTGGCAACCAACGAGGGCGAGAGGGGCCGCGAGGGCGAGCGTAAGAATGAATGCGCGCATGACTCTGGGTGTGGGTGAGTGGGTGAGGGCTGGCCGCGCGAGCGATAGCGCGGACCAACCTGGGTCGGCGAGGGTGCTCGCCGACGCGAGGCCCGAGGGCCTCGAAGGGTTTGGACAGGAGAATCCCCATGCGGTTCCAAGGAGCCGCCCCACATGTCCGACAAACAAGCGGGGCGCCCCGAATGGGACGCCCCGCAAGACGGGTCGGGAGACCTTGACTTACATCGTCGTGCTTTCGTAGGCGCCGTACTCGTCCTCGGTGAGGTAGCCGTCACCGTCGGTATCGTAGGTCCCGAAATCGGTGTCGCCGATGCCAGTGTCGTACTCGGCTTCCGAGAGCCGACCGTCGGCGTCGGTGTCGTAGGAGGTGAAGCCGTCGCCGAGAACGTCAGCGTCGGGCTCCCCGGGCTCGTCGATGATCTCGCCGTCGCCGATCACGTCTTCGCGGTCACCGACGGGGGCGCCCTCTTCGTAGGCCTCCTCCTGTGGGCTGTCGGCGCAGGCGGCGAGACCGAGTGGGAGGGAGAGAGCGAGAGCAAGAATGAATGCGCGCATGGGAGTGCGGGGCGGGTGGGTGAGCGCCCTTGGACGACCGCCCGGTCCGCCCGTTCGGACGTCGCGCGCGACTGGGAGGGGCCCCGGCGATCGTCTAAGGGCGATCCCTATCCCTCCGCTGACCTTTTGAGGTCGGCCAAGGCCATCAAGGCCTCGATCGGCGTCATCCGCTCGGGCTCCAGCGCATGGAGCCGGTCCAAAACCTCCGTCGCGATGGGGTCGGGAGCGGCGAGTGCGACGGGGACCGCCTCGGCGTCCGGAAGCGCGGAGACCCGTGGGCGTGCGGTCGCCGGCATCCCGTCGCCGGATGCGTCTGTCGGCTCGCCGTGGACACCGACCTCGGCCGCCACGTCGTGCGCCTCGAGGTGACGGAGGACGCTCTTCGCCCGCGCCACCACCGAGGTGGGCAGGCCCGCCATCCGGGCGACCTCGATGCCATAGCTGTGGTCGGCGCCGCCTGGCACGAGCGTCCGCAGGAACACGACCTTCCCCTCGTGCTCGCGCACCCGGACCGAGTAGCTCTTGACGCGCGGGAGCCGCTCGCTGAGCGCGTCGAGCTCGTGGTAGTGGGTCGCGAACAGCGTCCGCGCCGCGCGGCCAGGCGTCTCGTGGAGGTGCTCCACGATGGCCCATGCGAGGCTGAGACCATCGAACGTGCTCGTGCCCCGTCCCACCTCGTCGAGCAGGATGAGCGACCGGGCCGTCGCGTTGTTGAGGATGTTCGCCGTCTCGTTCATTTCGACGAGGAACGTCGACTCGCCCGCGGCCAGGTTGTCGCTCGCCCCGACGCGGGTGAACAGCGCGTCGACCACGCCGACGCGCGCGCGCCGCGCCGGCACGAACGCGCCGACCTGCGCCAGGAGCACGATGAGCGCCGTCTGCCGGAGCACGACGCTCTTGCCGGCCATGTTCGGCCCGGTGATGAGCAGGATCTGACCGGCCTCGTCGGCCGCCTCCGCCTCATCGCCAATGGGCGCCGCGAGGCGGACCGAGTTGGGAATGAACGCCTCCCCCGCCGGCAACATTCGCTCGACGACCGGGTGCCGGCCCTCCTCGACGTCCAGCACCGCCGAGTCGTCGACTTCGGGCCGGACGTAGCCGTTCCGCTCGGCAACCTCGGCGAACCCGCAGACCACGTCGAGCGCCGCGAGCGCGCGGGCGTTCGTCTGGATTGGCTCGACCGCCTCGGCCACCCGCTGGCGGAGCCCATCGACCAGCCGCGTCTCGATCTCGACGATCTTCTCCTGCGCCGTGAGGATCGTCTCCTCGTACTCCTTCAGCTCGGGCGTGATGTAGCGCTCGGCGTTGACGAGCGTCTGCTTGCGAATCCACTCGTCCGGCGCCTTCTCCTTGTGGGCGTTCGTGACCTCGAGGTAGTACCCGAACACCTTGTTGTAGCCGACCTTGAGGCTCGGGATGCCGGTCCGCTTCGACTCGCGTGCCTGGAGCTCCGTCAGATACTCCTTGCCGGAGCCGGCGACGTCGCGGAGCCGGTCGAGTTCGTCGTCGTGGCCGGGGCGGATGGTGCCGCCGGCCGAGATCTGGGCCGGCGGCTCGTCCACGAGCGCCTCGGCGATGTCGCGGGCCGTGTCGTCGCAGGGCGCGAGGCGGCCGTGGAGCCGGTCGAGCAGGCCGGCCTCTTCCCCGTCGAGGAGATCCTGGATGGGCGGGACACGACGGAGCGTCTGTCCCAGCGCCACGAGGTCGCGCGGCGTGGCCCGGCCGGTGCAGACCTTCCCCGCCAGCCGTTCGAGATCGCCGACGTGGCGGAGCTCTTCGCGCAGCGACCGCCGGAGCCGCGGTGAGGTGAACAGGGCGTCGACGGCGTCGAGCCGCTGGCGGATACGGCCGACGTCGCGGAGCGGGCGGACGAGCCACTGGCGCAGGAGCCTCCCCCCCATCGGCGTCAGCGTCGCGTCGAGGACGCCGACGAGCGAGCCGTCGCGCCGGCCGTCCTGCATCGAGGCGACCAGTTCGAGGTTCCGCTTCGTGGCCGGGTCGAGCGCGATGTGGTCCTCGGCACGGTACCGCTGGAGCCGGCGGACGTGCGGGATCCGCCCTTTTTGGGTTTCTCCCAGGTAGTAGAGCGCGGCGCCCGCCGCCGTCACGCCGACCGTCATCCCGTCGACGCCGAAGCCCTTGAGGCTGTGCGTCTGGAAGTGGCGGAGGAGCGTTTCCGTGGCGAAGTCGAGTCCGAAGACCCAGTCCTCCTCCTTGGTGATGGCGAACGGCGGCTCGCCGCCCTGGACGGCACGCATCGCCTCCCGCAGCCGGTCCACGTGCCGCTTGTCGACGACGACCTCCGACGGCGCAATGGTCTGCAACAGCCCCCCGAGGCGGCCGGCCTCGGCCTCCGTGAGGAAGAACTCGCCCGTCGAGGCGTCGGCGAACGCCACGCCGACCGTCCCCGTGTCGCGCCCCTCCCCCCACGCCACGGCCGCGAGGTACGTCGACCGCTTCGCGTCGAGGAGCGGGTCGCGGAAGGTGACCCCGGGCGTGACGACCTCGACCACCCCGCGCTTCACGATCTTGCGCGCGTACTTCGGGTCTTCGAGCTGCTCGCAGACGGCGACGCGGTGGCCGGCCTGGACGAGCTTCGGGAGGTGCTGGTCGAGGGCGTGGTGCGGGAAGCCGGCCAGGGGCGTGTCCTCGGCGGCCCCGTTGCCGCGCTTGGTCAGTGTGATGCCGAGCACGTCGGCGACGAGGACCGCGTCGTCCTCGAACGTCTCGTAGAAGTCGCCCATCCGGAAGAGGAGGATCGCGCCGGGGTGGCGGTCCTTGATCTTCCAGTACTGCCGCATGAGCGGCGTCTGGTTCTGGCGTTTCCGCTCGCTGTCGCTCAAGAAGAGGTCGTTCTGTTCAGCCACGGTGCCCGGGTGCCCTCGGATCGGAAAGTCGTCGGCCCGCAAAATAGCGGCGCCCGCCGCCACCCTCGTGACAGCGGGCGCCGAGGGCTCCCGCCTCGGACCCGAGGCGGGCGAGGCCGGATCAGTCGCCGTCCGGGTCGGTCGCCCACGCTGGAGCGCCGTGGCCCATCGTGGCGACGAGCGCGACGGCTCCGGGCGCCGCCCCCGTCGCTGTCGTGGTCGTCCAGGCCGCAGGTGCCGACCCCACCGGGACCCCGTGGGCGCTGGTGAGGACAAGGCCCGTTGACCTGGACGACTCCACGGCGGGACTCTCCCTAGGTGGTCGGGTTGTCGCTCTCGGGGATCGGGAAGCGGTCGAAGACGTCGTCGTTGGCGCGGTCGATGGGGAGCGTCCCGAGGCGGCCGTACCGGCGGAGATCGATCCAGCGGTGGCCCTCCGCGAACAACTCGTAGCGCCGCTGGCGGAGCACCTCGTCGACGAGCGCGTCCGTGCCCGTGCCCCCGCTGTAGGGAGCGAGGCCGGCCGCAGTGCGGATCACGTCGAGGGCCGCGACGGCCGGTCCCGTGTTGCCCAGCTGCGCGTTCGCCTCGGCCCGCAGCAGGAGGAGCTCCGCATTCCGGACGATCGGGATGGGCGTCGTCGGCGAGTCGTACACGTCCACGTCGTAGCTCGACGTCAAGCCGTCGAACGTCCGCGACGCCGTCCGCTCCGCCACCTTCGCGATCCGGTCGTCGCCGTCGGCGATGTCGGTCACGAATGTCGGGTGCGCGAGGACGCCGTCGCCGCCCCCGTCGAGCGGGAAGAAGAACGGGTTCGTGATGTCGCCCGCGCTCGTCGAGAACGTGTGGTACGCCCCGATCGTGAGCGGCCGAGACGCGTCGACGAACGAGTCGTCGAGGGCGTCGAGCACGCCGCCCCAGTCCTCCCGGTAGGCGTCGACGCGGGCCGCGAGGGCCCGGTTCACCTGGAGGTAGCCGTCCACCGAGTTCGGGATGCCCTGCCCGATCGACACGTCGAAGAAGAACGACGATCCCGCCTCGAGGTCGTCCGCGGCGTCGTCGAAGAGGGCCGCGATCCGGTCGAGCGACTCGTCGTAGCCCACGATGGGGCCGGCCTCGTCGGCGCCGGGCTCGATAAAGCGGATCCCGTTCTCGTAGGTCAGGTTGAGGTTGAGGAGGTACTGGTACGCGATCCACGTCTTGGCGAACCCGCGGGCCGCCGACTTCTCGGCGGCCGACAGCGTCTCGTTCGCCTCGAGCGCGACGAGCATCGTGTTGGCGTTTCGGATCACGGTGTACCGCGAGGCCCACGGCGTCGTGATGTAGAACGTGTTGTTGTCGAGCGTCGACTGCGCGAAGCCGAGGAGGTCCTGCGTGAACCGGGGGTCCGACGGGCTGACCCGCCAGTACTCGCGGCCGAGCACGCCGACGTCGACGAGGTACGTCCCGAGGCCGAGCCGGGACGACGCCTCGACGCCGACGGCCACGTTCGCCAGGGCCGCCTCGGTCGGGTTATCGATGATGTCGTCGAGCGCGGGCCCGTTCGGGTTCGGCCGGTCGTCGAGGCCGACGAGGTCGCACCCGGCGAGGCTCGGCGCCAGGAGCCCGAGGGCGACGGCCAGGGCCGCCGTACGAAGAGAGAGAGTCATCGGAGGGAAGGGCGTTCGGAGAGAGGGCAGCATGGGGGCTAGAGGCCGAGGTTGACGTGGAAGTACACGTTCCGCGACGACGGGAACGGCGCCACCTCGACCCCCGACGCGACCGGCTGGTTGCCGAAGTTGCTGACCTCCGGGTCGTAGCTCTTGTAGGGCGTGATCGTGAACAGATTCGTGGCCGAGATGCCCAGCCGGAGGCTCTGGAGCGCGCCGCCCAGCGGGCCGAAGAACTGGGGCGCCACGTCGTAGTCGAGCCGGACCTCGCGGAGACGGAAGTACGAGGCGTCCTGAACGAACGGCCGCGCGCTCGACCCGAACTGGAGCAGCCGCTGCAGGCCGTCCGGCGTTCCGTCGCCATCGGCGTCGTCGTCGTAGTCCGGGCTCGTGCCCGACAGGTCGCCGAGCAACTCGCTCAGGTTGATGATGTCGCCGCCCTGCTTCCAGTGGGCGAACGCGGTGAAGCGAAGGCGCCGCGCGATCGTGACGTCGTTGAAGAACGACATCTGGAAGTCCGGCGAGACGTCGCCGAGTTGGACGACCTCGCCGCCGTCGATGCCGACGATCTGGGTCGGGCTCTCGCCCTCCTCGATCCGGATGGAGCCGAGCCCGGTCCCGAACCCGCCGCCGGCCGCCTGGAACGGCGGGACGTTGAGCTCGGTGACCTCGGCCTGGTTGGCCCAGAAGCTGGTCCGCGAGATCCACCGGACGCTCGGGCCGTCGACGGGGATCAGGCTCAGGCCGAGCTCGATCCCGTTGTTCTGAAGCTGGCCGCCGTTGAACGTCTCGACCGTGAACCCGGATGAGAGCGGGACCTGCCGCGTGAGGAGGAGGTCGTCGACCGTCTTGGCGTAGACCGTCCCCTCGAAGTTGACGCGCCCGTCGAGGAGCGTGAGGTCGAGGCCGGCCTCGATCTCGCTCGCCCGCTCGGGCACGACGTCGGCCAGGCCGCGCTGGCCGCCGATCGACAGGCCGATGTTGCCGCCGACGGCGAGCGTCCCGTAGGTCGTGAACTTGGCCCCGAACGGCGCCGTGTTGCCCGTCTGGCCGAACGCCGCGCGGAGTTTGAAGAGGTCCACGGGTCCGCCCTCGAACAGCCCGAGGTTGGTCAGGTTGACGGCGAGGCCCGCCTTCGGGTAGGCGTAGAACGTGTCCACGTCCCCGTTGGCCGACGACTGCTCGGCCCGGACGCCGAGCGTGCCGATGATCGCGTCGTTCCAGTTGACCTCCTCCTGCGCGAACACGGCCCGGTCGTTCTGGAACAGGCGGCCCTGGTTCGTCTGGAGCGCCGCGGCTTGGTCGAGGTTCTGCTGGTTCGGGATCAGCCCCTGCGCCACGCTCGACACGTTGTTGAAGTCCTGGTCGAACGCCGTGAACCCGAGCTGCGTCGTGAACGACAGGCTCCGCCCCTCCGGCGCGTAGCCGTGGACCGCGAGGGCCTGGAGGTTCGTGTTGAGGTTCGTCGTCCGGCCCAGGATCGACGTCCCGGGGAGCCCGTCGTCGTCCTCGAACTGGAGCTCGACCGGGAACAGGTTGACCTGGTCGAGCGCGTAGTAGTCCACGCCGCCGGTCCCGACGAGCTGGAGCGACTGGGTGTTCGTCGTGAAGAGGTTGACCGTGAGCTGGCCGGAGCCGAGGAACCGGTTGTTCTCCTCCTCGATCGTTGAGAGGTCGCGGGTCTGGAGGAAGTTGGACGAGTTGAACGGGTTGTCCGGGTACACCCCGTTCGCGTCCGGGAAGAGGTTGACGAAGTTGGGCGTGGCCAGGAGCCCGATCCCGTAGGTGGTACCCGAGTTGTCGTTGCCGGTGATGCCGCGGCGGGCGACCGACCGGATGTAGTTGGCGTTGGCGTCGACCGAGAACACGTTGCTCAGCCGGTGCGTCAGGTTCACGCGGCCGGACTGCTTCTCGTAGCCGGTCTGCTCGATGATCCCCTCGTCGTCCTTGACGATGCCCGAGACGAAGAACTGCGTCCGGTCGTTGCCGCCGGAGACCGAGAGGTCGGACGTGAGGAGCAGCCCCTCGTTGCCGTAGAGCGCCTCTTCGTAGTCGTAGAACCCGGCGGCCTCGCCGGCCCGGTAGAGCTGGCGGATCTGCTCGACGCTCGCGTTGTACTGCGCGATCTCCTCCGGCGTCGCGTCGTCGTCCGGGGCGGTCGTGAACTGGTCGATCGCCGTGGCCTCCGTGAACTGCCGCGTCCCTAGCCGGCGGCCGATGCTCGTCATGCCGACCGACTGCGAGAACGACACGTCGGTCCGGCCCGAAGAGCCCCGCTTCGTGCGGATCACGACGACCCCGTTGGCCGCGCGGGCGCCATAGATGGCCGCCGCGGACGGCCCCTTCAGGATCTCGATCGACTCGATGTCCTCGGGCGCGAGGTCCGCGATGCGGTTGGCCGGGTTGTCCTGGTTCGAGGCGTTCCCGCCGCCGGCCGCGGCCGTCACCGCGTTGATCCCGTTGGAGACGGCGTCGTTCGAGATGATCACGCCGTCGACCACGTAGAGCGGCTGGCTGTTGCCGTTGATCGTCGTGATCCCCCGCAGGCGGATGTTGATGCCGCCGCCCGGCGCACCGGAGTTCGAGTTGATCACGGCGCCCGTGACCTTGCCGTTGAGCGCGCCGTCGAGCGTCTGCGGCGTCGAGACTTCGGCGAGTTCGCGGGCCGAGATCGTCTCGACCGAGTTGGCCGAGTTCGCGCGGCGGATCGTCGTGCCGAGCCCGGTCACGACCACTTCCTCCAGCCCGAGCAGGTCCGGTTCGAGCGCGATGTTGAGCGTCGTCTGCCCCTCGGGCACCTCGAGCTCTTGTGACCGATACCCGACGAACGAAACCGTCAGCGTGCGCTGGCCGGGCGGGAGCGCCAACTCGTACGCGCCGTCGGCGTCGGTTGTGGTCCCGATGTTGGAGGCCGCGACAAACACGGTCGCGCCGGGGATGCTGGCCCCCGTCTCCGCATCGGTCACGGTTCCACGGACGGTGCCCTGAGCGGCGGCGAGGGCCGGCAGAACGAACAAGGCGGCCAGCGTGGCGCGCCGAAGGGTAGAGAGGAGCATGGAGGGGAGGCGGAGGGACGTCAGCGCCTGAACGTACTCCTCCCCTTCACATCTGGTCGGCTCGAACGACGATCGGTCCGGGTGCGCTTCCGAACCGTCGGAATCGTCCCCCAAACTGTTCGGCCATGGAGACGCGGACCCCGGCGGGACTTGCCGGAGCCCCTGGAAACGCAATCCGTTACGGCATCCGCCCCTCGATCACGCCACAGCCGACCCGCGCGCCCGCGTCCCCGGCCGGGTCCGTCTCCAGATCATCGCGGCCCTGGTGGATCACGACCGCGTGGTCGGCCACGCTGTACTCCTCCGTCGGGAACGGCGACACGGCGACGACGATGTCCGCCGTGCCGTCGGGTTCGACCTCGAAGTTGCCGAAGTCGCCGAGGTGCTTGCTGTCGAGGTCTTCGGTCGGCGCGCCGTGGTCCATCGACCCGGCCGGGTCCCAGTGACCACCGGCCGCGCCTCCGGGCGTGCCGTCCTCGCCTGGCCCGCACGCTGCGTTCTCGTGCACGTGGACGGCGTGCGTCCCCGGCCGGAGACCGCTCAGGCTGAGCGCGAGAACGATGCCGCCATCGGATTCGCGGAACGAGACGGTGCCCTGGGCACTGGCGCCAGGAGCGGATGTCGGGCGGACGACGGCGGCGGCGTAGGCGCTGTCATCACTGTCGAAGATGTCCGTGACGGCGCCGTACGCAGCACCGGCCGCGTCCTCGACGGCGTCGGCGGCGCCTCGGGCCACGTCGACCGTCGCATCGGCGGCGTCTTCAGCGCCTTCGGCGGCCCGGTCGGTCGCGCGTTCAGTGGACTGGCACGCCGTCAGCCCGAGGAGGAAAACGGCGACGAGGGAGAGGGTTCGCATGGGAGGTGGGGTGGGGTGAGAGGATGACTCTCACGCTCCATCTCCGCTCACAGATCGGCCCTTATACCCCGTTCAGGGTTCTACCGACCCCGTGGGGACCGCCAGCGAATCGGGCAACGAGCCGACGGCCGCGGCCTCCTCGATCACGCCGCACCCGACGCGCGGGCCAGCGTCGCCGCTCGGCTGGCTCGTCAGGTCGTCCTCTCCGCCGTGGAGCAGCAGGGCCTTGCCGAGGATCGAGGTCGGCCCGTCGAAGGACAACACCGAATCGACGCGGACGCCGATGGCCCGGCCGCTCGCATCGGGCTCGACGTTGCCGAGATCGCCGGCGTGGCGTTGGGCCGGCGCGGCACTTGGGGCGCCGTGGGGACTGGCGAGCGGGTTGAAGTGTTCGCCCGCAGCACCGGCGGGGGTCCCGGTCGAGTCAGGTCCGCAGTCGCCGGTCTGGTGAACGTGGAAGCCGTGCAGGCCGGCCGAGAGCCCAGACAGGTTGTATCGGACCTCGACGGCGTCGCCGAGGTCGACGAACTCGACGGCGCCGACGACCCCAGACCCGTCCACCTCGGCGATCCGGGCGACGGCACGGTCCGGGCCCGACGGCGACGGCGCCAGGGTCGTGTCGGCTCCAGCGCCGGACGTGTCGATGGGCTCCGGGGCGTCGGCACACGCCGCGAGGAGAATGGGGAGAGACAGGAGGAGAACGCGCATGGATGAAGCGGGGGGGCCGGCGATCAACGCCACGCGGCGCCCCCAGTTCAGCCGGCCCTCGGATTCGAGCTCAATCCAGCCCACGCTCCGCCCGCACCCTCCGGGTCAGCCCGGCCACCACGAGGTCGTACGAGTGGTCCACCAGCTCGCGCACGACGTCGCCCGGCACGTCCCCTCGCAGGCCGACCCCGTTCCAGTGCGTCTTGCTCATGTGGTACGCCGGCCCGACGGCCTCGTACAACTCGCGGAGCTCGAGCGCCCGCTCCGGGTCGCACTTCAGCGCCACCGTCGGCGGCACGCGCTCGAGGCCGACGAGCGCGAACATCTTCCCCGCCACCTTGAACACGAGCGTGTCCTCGTCGAACGGGAAGCTCTCCGTCACGGCGGGCTTGGCGAGGCAGTGGTCGCGGAGCTGGTCGAGGTGCATGGCGGGACTGGGGACTGGGGACTGGGGACTGGGGACTGGGGACTGGGGACTGGAAGGTGCTCCGCGCCGCTGTCAGCCGCCAGTCAGTGCCCGGCCGATCGTCTGCCGGCCCCCTCCGCCTCGGCGCCGAGGCGGGCGGGGTCAGTGGGGAGCGCAGCCTCTGCCCGGTTCCCATCTCCTCGTTCCCGATACCACGAGTGCAGGCCCCCTATCGCTTCCAGAAGCCCGGCGTGAACAGGAGGAGCACCGTGAAAATCTCCAGCCGGCCGGCCATCATCAGGACCGACAGGATCCACTTCCCGGCCGTCGGGACGTGCGTATAGTTCTCCGTCGGCCCCATCGCCCCGAACGCCGGGCCCACGTTGCCGACGCACGAGAACGTGGCCGAGAACGCGCTCCAGATGTCGAGCCCGAGGATGCCCATCAGGAGCGTCCCCAGCCCGATGAGCCCGACGTAGAAGACGATGAACGAGAGGACGTTGCGGAGGATGCCCTCCGGCACCACGCGGTGATCGAGCCGGATCGGGAGGATCGCCTGCGGGTGGACGAGCTGGCGGAGTTCGCGGAACGAGTTCTTCAGGATGAGGAGCACGCGGACGACCTTCACGCCGCCGCCCGTCGAGCCCGCCATCCCGCCCACGAAGAACAGGGCGAACAGGACGACGAGCGCGAGCGGCGGCCACACCTCGTAGTCGGCCGTCCCGAAGCCCGTCGTCGTGATGATGGCGGCGGCCTGGAAGGCCGCGTAGCGGAGCGAGTCCCAGAACGAGTCGTAGCGGACGACCGTCCGGCCGCGCTCCTCGCGCGACGCCAGCTCCGCGGCTTCCTGCGCCCCGCCCCCAATGTTCTCGCCGCCCACGCGGTCGGCCGACTCGGTCTCGACCTCCTCGAGGTCCGCGCCCTCGGCCGCCGCGTCCGCTTCCGCTTGGGCGGCCCCGACGGTCTGGTCGACGACGTCCTGCGTGACGACCTCGCCGTCGAGCGTGACCGGCGCCGGGAGCACGTCGCCCGTCGGCGTCCAGAGGACGAGGGTCAGGAGGAGGGTCGCGCCACCGAGGAACGCGAAGTAGACCTTCAGTTCCTCGTTGTTCGTGGCCGACCAGTCCTTGTGAAGGAGCCGGTAGTGGAGGACGAAGTTCATCCCGGCCAGCACCATGAACACGGTCACGACCCAGTCCACGTAGGCGCTCCCGTATTGCCCGACGCTCCCGTTCTCGGTCGAGAACCCGCCCGTCGCGAGCGTCGCCATCGCGTGGTTGACGGCGTCGAAGAACGACATCGCCGGGAGCAGAAGGATCACCTGGATGGCCGTCAGCGCCACGTAGATGGCCCAGAGCCGCTTGGCCGTCTCCGAGACCCGCGGCGTGAGCTTGTCAGCCGACGGACCGGGGACCTCGGCCTTGAACAGCTGCATCCCCCCCACGCCGAGGAGCGGGAGCACGGCGATCGTGAGCACGATGATGCCCATCCCGCCGAGCCAGTGCGTGAGGCTCCGCCAGAAGAGGAACGCGTTGGGGACGGCCTCGATCTGAGGCGTCGTCGCGCCGCCGAGGATCGTCGCCCCCGTCGTCGTGAAGCCGCTCATGACCTCGAAGAAGGCGTCGGCGTAGCTGTCGAGCACGCCGGTCATCGTCCACGGCAGCGCGCCCACGAGCGAGAGCACGAACCATGCGAGGGCCACGATCGCGAACCCCTCGCGCACACGGAGCTCCTCCTTCGGTCGGAACGCGAGCCACAGCCCGCCGCCCACGATCCCCGAGCCCGCGGCCGTCGCCGCGAACGCCCACCATTCGGGCTCGCCGTAGAGCAACCCGACCAGGGCCGGGACCACAAGCGCCACCCCGAGCGCCCCGAGCAGGACGCCCATGATGCCGGCAATGGCCTTCCAGTCGATGATCACGAGGTCAGAGCTCGGGTTCGGAGTTCAGAGGACACGGAGGCAGAGCCCGAACTCTGACCTCCGAATTAGGAACTGAAGAGGGGTTCGACGTCGCCGGCGCGCTCGGGCGTGGCGAACACGACGGCCCGCTGGCCCGGCTCGACGTGCGTCGTGCCGGTCGCGATCTCGACGCGGTCGCCGACGACGGCGCCGAGGAGGATCCCCTTCGGCAGGCGCAGTCGGGCGAGCGGGACGCGCGTGATCGGCGCGCCCTCGTCGGCCACGAGCTCCATGATCTCGGCGTCGAGGCCGTGGACCGTCGCGACCGAGCGGACGTGGGCGCCGCGGAGGAACCGGAGGACCTCGCGGGAGACGGCCAGCTTCTGGCTCACGGCCGCGTCGAGGCCGATGGACTGAGAGATCGGGATGTAGGCGCTCTTCGAGAGGAGCGCGACGGTCTTCTTGACCTCGAGGTGCTTGGCCATGAGGCAGCTCACGAGGTTCGACTCCTCGTCCTCGGTCACGGCCACGACGGCGTCCGTCTCGGCCAGGCCCTCCCGGGCGAGGAGGTCGATGTCGGCCGGGTCGCCGTGGATGACGAGGACGCCCTCCAGCGTCTCGGCGAGGTACTCGGCCCGCTTCCGGTCCTTCTCGACTAGCTTGACCTCCATCCCCCCGTCTCGCCGCGACCGCCCCGCCAGCCCCGCTGCGACGCGCGCACCGACGCTCGTCCCGCCCAGGATCATGACGTGGCGGAGCCGCCCGGCCTCCTTGCCGAGCACGCGCGCGACCTCGGCCACGCGGCCCGTCTCGACGAGCACGAACACCTGGTCGCCGCCCTGGATGGTCGCGTCGCCGGAGGGGACGATCGTCCGGACGCCCCGCGAGATGCCCATGACGCGGAACGGGAGCGGGCTCGACTGGGCCAGTTCGATGAGGCTCATCCCGACGACCTCCGCATCGCGCTCGACCCGGATGCCGACGAGCTGAACGCGCTCCTGGCAAAAATCGACGATGTCGGTCGCCGCGGCCCGTCGCAGCAGCGAGATGACCTCGTTGGCCGTCGACTGCTCCGGGTGGATGATGTGGTCGATCCCGAAGTCGGCCAGTGTGAGGACAGCGTGCGGGCCCGTGAACTCGTCGCTCCGGACGCGGGCGATGGTCGTCGTCTCGTGGGCCGACTTGCCGACGCGCTCGGCGAGCATCGACGCGATCACGTTCACCTCGTCGACGTCGGTGACTGCCACGACGAGGTCGGCGTCTTCGATCTGGGCCTTGCGGAGCGTGGCCGCGCTCGTGCCGGAGCCGAGGACGGCGAGCACGTCGAGGGTGTCGCGGACGTGGTCGACCTTGGCGGGGTCGGCGTCGACGACGGTGACGTCGTGGCGTTGGAGGGAGAGGAGCCGCGCGACGTCGTACCCGACGTCTCCGGCCCCGACGACGATGGCTCGCATGAACCGCCCGGGGGCGCGATGGGGACGGCCCGCAAGGTAGCCCGATCCGGCCAGCACACGAGGTCGGCCGCGGTTCTCGTCCAGCCTCCACACGCGGCCCGGCCCGCCTCGACGCCGAGGCGGAGCTACTCAGCGCCCACGCAGGTCGCCCCCGGGAGGCAGAGGACCCGAGCGCCCTCGTCCACGACCAGCCCACCGGCGAACGTCACGGTCGTCCCGGGCTCCACGCGGAGCGTCGCGCCGTCGGTGACGCGGACCGGCCCGTCGAACACGAGCCCGTCGGACTCCGCGCCCATCCACGAGTCGGCCGTGATCACGATCGCGTCCCACTCCCGCACGTCGGCGACGACGTCGAACGCCATCGTCCCGTCATCGCCGTCATGGCGGACGTTCGTGACGGCGAACCAGTTCGGCTCGAAGCCCTCCGGATAGTGGGTGTAGCCGCTCACGTTGGGCCGCGTCCACGGCGTCATCTGCGTCGCCGACGGCCCGGGGCGGAGCATGTCTCGGGCCCACCACACGTACGGATCGACGCAGCCGTCGGAGGTCCCGTCGCAGCGCGACCGAGGCCGGCGGAACCGGTTCGACGGAGGGGCGATGTCGTAGAGCGCGCCGCCGGGGCCGGCCGGGTCGCCATAGGACAGCGTCGCCAGCAGGCCCGTCGAGGGCAGGTCGCGGTTGACGAGACCGTAGTACGGGTCCTCGAGATCCCACGACGGGAAGCGGTCGAAGTAGCCATTCCGTTGGCGGTTCTCCAGGCTCAGCGTGTCGGCGCCGGAGCCGTCGCGGAGCGGGATCAGGGCGACCTCGCCGGAGCCGTAGAGCGTGCGGAGACGGACCCCGGTCGTGTCTCGGCTCGGGTCGAGGACCGTCCGCCGCGCCCACCCCATCCGGCGGAGCTCCAGTCCGGAGAGCGTGAGCGTGACGTCGTACCCGGACGACTCGTACGGCCTGTCGCCGCGAGCGCCACCCCCGCACATCCGGTTGTAGGCGCAGGCGTAGGCGCCCGTCCCCTCGGGCACCCAGTACGGCACGTCGTTGCTCACGGCCGTCCGGACGGCGGCGCCCTCCGGCGTGATCATCCGCGTGTGCCCCATGCTGAACAGGACGTGCCCGTACTCGTGGATGAGCGTCGCGGCCGAGTACTCGCCGCCGACCCAGTTGATAGCGCCCGAGCCGTTCATGTCGACGGTCACGGTCCGGTCGCGGCGGCCGACGGTCAGCGCCGCCGCCGGCCGCCCGAACGTCCGCGCGGCCGGGCTGTTGACGCCCGACAGCCCCGCGACGCCGCCCGTCACGCGCACGTCCGGGTCGCGGCGGACGACCAGCATGAGGTGGTCGAGCTCGCCGTCGCGGTTGGCGTCGAACCGCGTCGGGTCGAACCGCGGATCGGCGTCGAGCGCGTCGAACAGCTCGGCGACGAGGTAGCCGTAGCCGGACTCGCGCCCCGCCTGATAGCCGGCCGACGGCTTCGAGGGCGTGAACACGTGCGGCCTGCCGCCGCGGTCACGGGGCCAGACCTCGCCCGTGAGGACGTGCGGCCCCTCCGGCCCGCTCTGGGACTGCCAGAAGAAATAGGCCGAAAGCGTCGGATCGTCGAGACCCATCGCCCCGGTGACGTCGGCGGGGTTCTCTTTCAACAGCGTCCCGCCCCAGTCCGGGATGGGCTCCACGCCCGGCTCGCCGCGGATCGGCCACTCGGGTGCGCGGTCGGTGTCGTTCTCGAAGCGGACGAACACGACGAGCGCGTGGACCGAGTCCTCGAACGCGATCGAGCCCGGCGTCCCATCGACCACCGCTCGCGTCCCGGTGCCCGGAAGCCCTCCCCCCTGCCCCGTGCCTGGCGTCAGGCACACGTGCTGCGCTTCAACGGCCGGTGCCAACAGGAGGACGGCGAGTGGGAAGAAGCGCATGGGCTCGGGGCGATCGGGCACACCAACGTCGCACCAAACTGTTCTCGCGCCCTCCCCCGCCTCGGCGCCGAGGCGGACCTAGCTGATAGCCCCGTCTCCGCCCGGCGCCAGCGGGAGGCGGACGGTGAACGTGGTCCCGTCCTCCCCCGTCTCAAACGCGATCGCCCCGCCCGCAGCCTCGACGGCGCGCTTCGAGATGGCCAGCCCGAGACCCATCCCGCTCGTCTTGGTGGAAAAACTGGGCTGGAACACGCGTTCCTGGATCTCCTCCGGAATGCCCGTCCCGTCGTCGGCCACGCGCGCCTCGGCGCGGCCGTCGTGGTGGACGGTCGAGAGCGTCACACGGCCCGGCTCCTTGCGATCCGGGATGGCCTGGAGCGCGTTCGTCAACAGGTTCACGAGCACGCGGCGGAGCTCCTCGCGGTCGGCCAGGACCGGGAGCGGCGTCTCGGTGAGGTCGACCTCAAACGTGGCCCGGCCGCTTTCGGCGAGCGGCCCCTCGAACAGCGCCGCCGCCTCGCGCGCCACAGCGCTGAGGTCGACCGTCTCGGGGTTCCGCATGGGCATCCGGGCAAAGCGCGAGAAGTCCGACGCGATCCGGTCGAGCGTCTCGATCTGGTCGATGAGCATCCCGGTCGTCCGCTCGAACTGGCCGGCGAAGCGGACGTCCTCGGGCGGGGCCTCGTCGCCGGGCCGGTGGAACGTCCGCTGGAGGTGCTGGACCGACAGCTTCATCGGCATCAGCGGGTTCTTGATCTCATGGGCCACCTGACGGGCCATCGTGCTCCACGCCAGCTCGCGCTCCTGCTCGGCGAGCTTCTTCCGGCTCTCGGCGAGCGCGGCCTGCATCGCGTTGAACGTCTCGACCAGCTCGCCGACCTCATCGCGCGTCTCGACGGGGATCGGCTCCTCCGCCTCGCCCGCACCGACGGCCCGAAGCCCTTCGCGGAGCCGCCCGAACGGCCGCGTGAGCTGGCCCGCCAGGAGCACGGCGATGCCGAGGATGGCCGTCATGAGCGCCAGCAGCCCGCCGAAGAGGTACGCCACATAGCGCGACCGCCCCGCCTCGATCCCCGCCTGCTCCGAGAGCGTCGGGATGGCGAGCGCCTCGGCGGGCCGGCCCGTGGAGTCGGGCAAGGCGAGGTAGCCCGTGGTGTATGAGAACGTCCCGATCCGGTCGTCGGAGAAGGCGTAGGGCTGGTCGTCGAGGTACAGCGCGCGGTACACGACGCCGGGCAGGCGGGGCTCGATGAGCCGCTGGCGGACGAGCTGCCGCCGGCTGGAGGCCTCCAGCGTCGCCCCCCGGTACAGGTGGACGTCGACGCCGAGAGCGGCCGAGACGGCGTCGAGGCGGGTGCCGTCGGGGACGTCGGGCTCGGACGCGAAGACGGCGGCGGCCCGGCTGAGGCGCTGGCGGAGCCCGTCACGCACGGCCTCCCGGTTCTGCTCCACGATCACCCGCTGCCCCACCACGCCCGTCAGCGCCACGCTCGCGAGGCCGACGACGAGGAACCGGTTGAGCACCTTGTCGCGAAACCGCGTCCGCGCGACAGGCAGCAGCCCTGCCCGCCGCCGGACCCACAACCCGACGACGAACACGACCGCGCCGAGCCCGAGGCCGGACAGGCTGAGCCGGAGCAGCACGAAGAGCGCGTCCAGCCGGTCGGGTGCGGGCGCGCGGACGGCCACGACGTCCTGCGCGTCGTCGCCCTGCCGCTCGTAATACGCGAGCGTCGGCCGGCCGTCAAGGACCTCGGGGCGGCGATACGCGCGGGCGCGGTCCGAGAGCGCGGCGTAGACGGTCGAGTCGATCCGCAGCGGCGCCGGGCCGCGCTGGCGGACGAGGACGCCGTCGTCGTACTCGGCGTAGCCGAGGGCCTCGTCGTCGAGGCCAAACAGGCCGGTCGGAGCGAGGACGCGGGGGAACGGGGTCTCGGTGGGGAAGCGGGCCGTCCGCGGCGTCACGCGGAGGTAGAGCCACGCGGCCGTCTCGTCGCCGTCGCGGATCGGGCCGATGGCGGCGGTCCGCCGGAGGCCCCGGCGGTCGGGGACGACGGCGCGGAGTCGGAGGGACCGGGGCGCGTCCTCCCGCTCGTCGAAGGCCGTGCGGATCGCGGCGTAGCCCAGCGCGTCGTTCCCGCCCGTCGCGCCGCGCTCGACGTAGCTCCCGAGCGTGTCGCCCGACGGCGCGACGATCCGGAGCTCGGTCGCGATGTCGGCGAGGGAGCCGAGGAGCGAGCTCGACACGAGGCCCGACGCGATGGCGTCGACGGCCCGGCGGGACGAGTCGGCGGCGGCCCGGGTCGTTCCGCGGGCCGAGTCGGCGAGCGCGACCGCGTCGAGGAGCACGGGACCGAGGGCGTCGTCGGCCTGGGCCTCATCGAACACCTGGTCGATGGCGGCCGTGACGCGGTCGTCCCGGTTGTCGGAGAACGCGAACGCGGCGTCGGCGAGGAGCAGGCCGGTCCGCTCCCGCAGCGGCTCCTGCATGATCCCGTAAAGGATCGGAGCCAGCACGAGGACGCCCGCGAGGACGCCGCGGAACGAGAGGACGCCGGACCACCGCTCGAGACGCCCGCCCAGATACGCCCCGAGGGCCGCTCCGAGGAGGGCGACCCCGAGCGCGGGCACGAGCGGGATCCACCCGGCAAGGCCGGCCGCGCCCCCGGCCGCGACCGCTACCGCTCCGGCCGTCCACCGCCGCTGTCCTCCGCCGACCTCCGCCATCCTGACCGTCGCGGCAATCAGCAGCACGGCGGCGCCGAGCACGCCGATCAGGCCGGCCAGGACAGCGGCCATCGGCCCGCTCAGGAGCGGTCCCGCCTGGTCGGCGTAGGCGATCGTCGCGTCGAGGACGGCCTGCCGGACCCACAGCGCCGCGACCCGGAGCACGGCGGGCGTGACGACGGCGACGGCGAGGAGGCCCAGGCCCATCCCCCACCCCGGCCACGGCCGCTCGCGAGACGCCGTGTAGCGAACGACGAGCGCCAGCACCGCCCCGCCGAGGGCGAGCACGAGCAAGGCCGACAGCGCGAGGTCGCCGGGCGACCGGAGGGCGCCCCAGAGGAAATCTGACGCGAGGAGCGCGGGGTCGAACAGGAGCGCGGGGCGACGCGTCCCATCGAGCCAGCGGACCGGGACGTCCACGTAGAGGAGCGCGTAGCGAGACGCGACGGCCGCGGCGACGAACACGACCAGGGCCCCGGCCGCCCACCGCCACGACCGGCCGACGGCTTCGGCCGCCCGCATCGCCCGAACGTACACGGCGCCGAGACCGGCGAGGAGCCACGCCAGCAGCACGACGCCCCAGACGGCGGCCACGTTGCCCGCCTGGCGCCGACGTTCGGCCGCCAGGGCTTCGACGTCGGGGACGCCCACCTCGACGAGACCGAGCGGACTCCCATCCGGCCCCACCAGAGGGACGCCGCCTTGTCCGTCCGAGAACCGGACCAGGAACGGGACGGGCGCTCCTGGCCGCCACGAGTCCGCGATATCGTAGTCCTGGAGGTACCGGTTCCGTACGGGCACGGCCGCCTGGACGACCTGCGAGACGCGCACGGCCCCCAGCGCCTCCCCGCCGACCGTGACCGGTGACCACACCACGAGCGCGCTCCGGTTGTCGTCGCGGACGACGCGCGTGCGAAGCGTGTCGGGCGGTGGCCCGGCGAGGCGCGGCACGTCGGGCCCGTCCCACGCCACGACCGTCCCGTCGGCGGAGATGACCTCGATCGACGACCGTTCGGGCAGCGGCCTGCGTGCGAGCGCGTCCAGCGCGGCCCGATCGACTCCGTCTCCGCGGAGCCCGGCGACGACCTCGGGCACGGCAGCGACGGCCTCGGCCTCGTCGCGCATCCCGTCGATCAGGTCCGCCAGCTTGGCCTGGACGTACGACGCCGTCTCGGACCTCGCGCGCTCGACATCGGAGGAGCCGACCGCATCCGCCCCGAGCGTCCCCATAAGGAGGGTCCCAGCCAATAGCAGTGCCAGTGCGACGGCGCCGCCCACGAAGACGGTGCGACGACGAGACAGGACGCGCGAGCGGGTCACCGAGGCGGAGCGAGAGCGGCCCGAAAGCTAGGCCGAGTCCTCGCGCGTGTTGCGCCCCGGGGCGTCGACGGACAACACGGGGCCGGCCGGCTGCAGACGCCTAGCGTCCGCCCGTCCGGACGACGGAGCGCTGATCGATCCGGATCGAGGACAGCTCCCACTCCTCGTCGACGACGCGGTGGAGGACGCGGACGCTGAGGGGCGCGCCGCCCGACTGGGGCCAGTAGCGGCCCGTCGCGCTCTGCCCGTCGTCGCTCGACGAGGGCTCGGAGAAGGCGACGCGCGACGGCGGGTAGCGGCGGAAAAAGTCGCGGAGCACGTGCTCGGCCTGGGCCCGGCGGAACATGCCGCCCTGCCCGAACAGGACGATCTCGACACGCCCCGTGGCGTCGGTCAGGACCGCGTCGGGGTCCGCGCTCTCGAGCCCGTCGGCCACCCGTTGCAACACGTCGTCTTGCGGGACGGCGGGGGCACCGCCGACCAGGAACGTGGCGAGCAGGAGGAGCGCGGCGGCGCGTGAGGCCAGCGTGGCAGGTCGCATGTAGGCGGGCGGAGTCATCCCGAGGTCCGACCGAGCAAAAGGTAGGCCGGACGGCGGGTCCTTCACAACGGGGGGCTTCCCGCCCGGAAGATGCGGTCGTGGTCGGACACCCTGTCCGGTCGCGTGGTCACGCGAGGTCCACGACGGTGACGCCGTCCCCGCCGCGGTCGGGCGGGGCGACGGCGAACGAGGCGATGTCGGGCCGGGCCCGGAGCTGCTCGTGGATGGCTTGGCGGAGCGCGCCGGTCCCCTTGCCGTGGAGGATCTCGACCGACGGGACGCCCCCGACCAGGGCCTCGTCGACGAACCGCTGCACCTCAGAAAGGGCTTCCTCCACGCGCTGGCCGCGGAGGTCGATCCGGACGCGGGCCGTCGAGACGGCCGCCGAGCGCGTCTCGCCGCGCCGCGACTTCCCGGGCGTCCGCGCCGCGAGCCGGGCCGCCGTCCTGCCGAGCTTTGGCGGTCCGCCCACCTTCGTCAGCCGCGTCGCGTCGACCCGGCTCTGGAGCGCGCCGAGGGCGAGCAGCGCCTCGCCATCGTCGAGCGCCAGCACCTCCCCCACCGGCCCGTCGGTGTCGAGGCGGACGTGGTCGCCGACGGCGATCGGGCCGGCCGGGCCGGCCTCGGCGCCGTTCTGGGCCGGGCGTCGGGAGCGCTGGCGACGGTCCACCTTCGACTTGCGCTTCGAGATGCGGGCGCGGGCCTCGTCCAGCCTCTCGCGCGCTTCCTTCGTCGCCTCCTTCTCTGCCGCGGCCTCCTTGATCTCCCGGACCGTGTTCTCGACGGCCGCGTTCGCCTCGGCGACGATCCGCTCCGCCTCGGCGAGCGCCTGCTGGCGGCGGTTGTCGGCATCGGCACGGAGGCGGTCGAGGCGCTGCTCGTAGTCCTTCTGGGTGCGTTCCGCCTCGGCCAACCGCGTCTCGGCCTCGTCCTGCCGTCGACGCGCCTCGGTCGTGCGCGCCTCGAACTCGGCGATGAGGTCTTCGAGCTTCGCCTTGCCCTCGCCGAGCAGCCGGCGCGCGTCCTTGACCACGGGCCGGTCGAGGCCGACGCGGTCGGCGATCTCGAAGGCGTACGACGAGCCCGGCACGCCGGCGCGGAACCGGTACGTCGGCTGGAGCTCGGCGCGGTCGAACTCCATCGATCCGTTCAAGACGCCGTCGGTGTCGTGGGCGAACGCCTTCAGCGCGCCGATGTGGGTCGTGACGACGGTCATCGCCTTCCGCTTCGTGAGGCGCGACAGCACAGCCTCGGCCAGCGCTCCGCCCTCCGCCGGGTCGGTCCCCGTGCCGGCCTCGTCGATGAGGCACAGCGACCGGTCGTCGGCCGCCTCGAGCATCGTCCGGACGTTGGTCAGGTGCGACGTGAAGGTCGAGAGGTCGTCCTGGATCGACTGCTGGTCGCCGAGGTCGACGAACACGGCGGTCACGAGGGGGAGCCGCGTGCCGGGGCCGGCCGGGACGGGCAGGCCGTGGGCCGCCATCAGGGTGAGGAGGCCGACCGTCTTCATCGCGACCGACTTGCCGCCCGCGTTCGGACCGGTGATGACGAGCGTGTAGGCCGCCTCGCCCTCCGCGTCGTCGCCCAGCGAGAGGTCGAGCGGGACGACGGTCTCGGGGACGCTCGGCGAGCGCTCTCCGTCGGGCAGCCGGTTCGCCTCGGCGACGCGGAGTTGGAGGACCGGGTGCCGCGCCTTGCGCAGGCGGAGCGCCCCGCCCACGCCCACCTCGGGCACGAGCGCGTCGAGGTCGGCGGCGAGCCGGCCGGCGGCGGCCAGCGCGTCGAGGTGGCCGACGGCGTCGAGCGTCCGCTCGATGTCGCGGCGGTGGTGGCGGACGTGCCCGCTCAGGCCCTGGAGGATCCGCTTGATCTCGCGGCCCCGTTCGAGCTCGATCTCGCGGATCTCGTTGTTGAGGTCGAGGACCGACGCCGGCTCGATGTAGACCGTCTGGCCCGACGCCGAGACGTCGTGGACGAAGCCCTCGACCTTCCGCTTGGCCTCGGCGCGGACCGGGATGACGGCCCGCCCGCCTCGGATCGTCGGCTGGTCCTCGGTCGCGTAACCCTTCGACGCCGCGTCGCGGAGCGCGGCCTGGACCGTCGAACGAAGTCGCCCCTGCTGCGCGGCCAACTCCCGCGAAATCCGCAGGAGCTCCGGGCTCGCATCGTCGCGGACGCGGCCATCGTCGCCAATGGCCCGTCCGATCCGGTCCTCCAGCGCCTTGAGCACGGCGATCCGCGCCGCGATCTCCCACAGTGCGGGCGCCGCCTCGCGCCGGCGGTGGTGGTAGTCGTGGAGCCTGCGGCCCGTCTCCAGCACGCGGGCGACCGCGAGGAGCGCCTCGCCATCGACCGCTGCGTCCTTGGGCTGGACGCGCCGGAGCACGCCCTCCAGCCGGTCGATCTCGCGGACCGACGGCGGCTCGCCCGTCCGCACCAGCTCCGCCATCTCGCCTGCCCGCGTGAGGCGGCCGCGGACGACCTCGGGGTCGGAGGAGGGCGCGAGCGACTCGAGACGGTCGCGGCCGTAGGGCGTCCGCGCGAGGCCGATGAGGCGGGCGCGGACGGTGTCGAAGCCCAGCCGGCGGTCGGCGTCAGGCGGGTAGAGGGAGACGTCGGACATCTCGCCAAGAACGGCCGACAGGGGCCGGAGTGCCGCCGAGGCGGACGAAGTCATTCGGAAACCGGCCGCGCCCGCCTCGGCACCGAGGCGGAGCGCCTCGCGCTTACGCCTCCGGCCCGACCGTCGCGTGGTCGCCGATGTTGAGCGTGCCCGCGAAGCCGCGGACGTCGGCGTGGTGGCCGACCATCGACCCGTCGAGCGCGGAGCCCTCGATCCGGGCCTCGCCGAACACGATCGTGTGGCGGACGGCCGACTCCGTGATGGTCGCACCGCCGTGGATGGCCGCGTACGGCCCGACGACGGAGTCCTTCACGACCGCGCCCTCGCCGATGAAGACGGGCTCGATGATTTGGCTGTTCTCGACGGTCCCCTCCGTTCGTGACTCGCCGTCGTGGTCGAGGACGATCTCGGACGTGCTCTTGATGGCCGGGATCGTGCCGCAGTCGAGCCACTCCGTCACGCGCGCCGTCTTGAACGTGGCGCCGTCCTTGAGCATCCTGTCGAGCGCGTCGGTCAGCTGGTACTCGTCGCCCTTGCCTCGAACACCGTTGTCCATGAGGTACTGGATCTCGCCCGCCAGCCGCGCGCCGTCCTTGACGTAGTAGATCCCGACGATGGCCTCGTTCGAGATCGGCGTGTCCGGCTTCTCGACGAAGTCCGTGATCCGATCGCCGTCTTTGACCACGACGCCGAACCGCGATGGGTCCTCGACCTCCATGACCCAGACGACCGCGTCGGCGTCGAGGTCGGGGGCCTGGTCCATGGTGAAGAGCGTGTCGGCGAAGACGAGGACGCACTCGCCGTCGAGCTTGTCGCCGGCCTGGGCGATGGCGTGGGCCGTGCCGAGCGCCTTCTCCTGCACGCCGAAGGACGCCTCGATCCCGAACCGTTGGCAGATCTCGGTGAGCTGGCGGCGGACGTCGTCGCCGAAGTCGGGGCCGAGCACGAACACGGCCTCCTCAAAGTCGCCGATGGCCTCGGCGAACGTCTCGACGATCCGCTCGACCATCGTCCGCCCGACGACGGGGAGCAGCGGCTTCGGGGTGACGTGGGTGTGGGGGCGGAGCCGCGTGCCGCGGCCGGCCATGGGGACGATGAGCTTCATCGGGGAGCGAGGGGAGGGTCAGAGGGGGCCGGAACCTACGGAGGTCGACCGCGGCAGATCCGACCTCGGCACGGCTTCGGGGGATCTCATCGCACGGGGTGTGACCCCTCGGGCCGTCGCGGCGGCTCATGGATCGTGCACCGCGGGCGACGCTCCGTCCACCGCGCGAGCCGCCCCACCGCCCCATATGGCCCGTTTTCGGCCTCCCAGCACAGCTGGAATGGAACTTGACGGCGCCGATGGTGCTTGAAGGGGCCACGT